>JAUUZN010000214.1 GCA_030589945.1 Gammaproteobacteria bacterium
CATTAGATACAACTAATTTAATATGAGAATTGTACTCTTATTCACTGAGTTCTTACTAGCTTAATTCATCCAGTAATGGTCATTTAATCACATATAAATACCTACAAAGATGATAATTTCCTCAGAACGCAATCATCAGTGGTTTTGTCACGATTAGATGTTAAGCTGTACGGGTAGACGCGGTGGTTAAAAAAGCGATCTTTAAGTAATTAAATGTAAAATCTACAGCAACAAGCATTCATTAATAAGATAATATGGAAATAGTATGAGCGCTCATAAAACGATACTCCCTGATCATTGGCCTCAACCAAGAGGTTACTCAAATGCTATTCTTGCCGAGGGTAAAACACTCTATCTTGCAGGACAGATCGGCTGGACCTCAGATGAACAGTTCCCCAGTGAAGACTTAATGCCACAATTTGAACAGGCCTTAAAAAATATTCTCGAACTGGTGGCTGCTGCAGGTGGCCAAGCTTCAGATATTTGTCGAATGACTATATTTTGTACAGACAAGGCTCAATACGAGACTTCAAGGAGAGAGCTTTCTCCAATATGGAAGTCGACAATGGGGAATCATTACCCCTGTATGAGTATGATTTTCGTCTCTGAACTGCTCGAAGATAAGGCTTTGGTTGAAATAGAAGCCACTGCGGTTATTAGTAACTGATGTTTAATATTTGGTATATTTAGAACTAGAAAGTTATGATTAATGAACATTATCTCATTAGATGCCAATAATTGAGCATTAAAGTTCTTTAAATAGCACAATTAGTCTGTACTGAAATTGCAATAATAGGTAGTTTCTGTAATCATTCAGACATGAAGAATAAAAATAATTAATCATTCGTCATAAGAATAAATAAAAACACACATCGATTTAAAAAATAAAGGAGACAGGGATGAAGCTTGCCATTGCAGTTATCCACGGTATGGGTTCAGCGGACCAGTTTTTTTCAGTTGAATTAAAACACCGCATCACTGAAGAATATGTCAGTGAAGAAGAAGGTCGTCATGAAGACGATCTGATCTTTCAAGAAATCTACTGGGGTGATTTGGTCAAAGATCAACAGAAGTCCCTCATTGAAAAAACAAATTACAACGAAGATTTGACCTATTTAAATCTCAGAGAATTATTTGTTGATTTTTCAGGCTCTACACTCGCATACCGTTCGACCATGTACGATGCTATTCATGCAAGAGTTAAACAGAGTCTCGCAAAAATGTGTACGCACAGACGTATTGATCCTGAAAATACACCCTTAGTGGTTTTGGCTCATTCTTTTGGTTCAGTTGTTATGTCTGATTATATTTATGATGTACAGAAAAAGCAGGCTGAAACTGCAGATGGAGTTATTGACGGTGTTAGTAACTTTGAACAGTTTAGAACCTTAGCGGGTGTCATCACCTTTGGTTCACCTATGGCATTGTTCTCATTACAACAAAATAGTCCCTTTGATAAGACTATTAACATTGTTGGTGCAGGGTTACCTGAAAAAATTCAATCCCGTGTTAAATGGAACAATTACTATGACAAGGACGATATCATTGCATATCCTTTAAAAGGAATTAATGATGCTTATGGTGAACTGATCAATGGTGATTATGAAATTAACGTTGGTGGCGCTGCAACCTCTTGGAATCCAGCCTGTCACAATGGTTACTGGGAAGATAAGGATTTTTATAAGCCCGTAGCCAAGTATTTTGCTGAACTTAGAGCTGAACATACTTTCTGGGAATAATTCAGACATACTTATTTACTAAAAAGCTCAGCCATTGCTGGGCTTTTTAGTATCTAGCTTACGGCTTGGATGATAATATCGCGCCATAAAAATATTACTATCTCTAACCAGGTGAATACCTTTAAACAGGATAATAAAATGATTAGTACTTCAATTAAAAAAGGCGTGTCCTTTGTCGCACTATTGATAGCGCATGCAACACTAACAATGGCACTCACAGCCTCGCCAACGAAAGAAGCAAGTGGTTCAGTTCCTACAGGACAATTGTCGGCAGATGTAGAGCCAACGCACTATCATCTGAGTATGAAAATAGACCCATCACAGACAGACTTTTCTGGCACCACAACCATTAATATCAAACTCAATAAAGATTTAATGAGCTTTTATCTCCACGGCCAGGACCTCACTATCAGCAGTGCAAAAATCACTAATGCTAAAGGCGATGAAACTTCGGTATCGGTAGCTGCAACCAATGTGGTTGGTGTGATGAAGATAACTAGCCAAGATGTATTAAAAAAGGGCAGTTACACTTTAGCAATGGATTATGATGCTCCATTTAACGAAAATCTTGAAGGCTTACATCGGGTAAAGGATGGTGGTCTGTATTATGCATTTACACAGATGGAGTCCATTTATGCTCGTTTAGCATTCCCTTCGTTTGACGAACCACGATTTAAAACTACCTTCGATTTCAGTGTAACCGTTCATGAAAATCATGCAGTTATCTTTAACACCCCTGAAGCTAAAACTACTCCGTTGGGTGATGGATGGAAGCGTGTCGATTTTGTGACGAGTAAACCACTACCAACCTACCTAATTGCTATTGCAGTGGGTGAGCTTGATGTTGTGGAATGGACTGATTTACCCGCAACTGATGTGCGTAAGCGTCCTCTTCCTCTCAGAGGCATTGCTACAAAGGGCAAGGGTAAAGGTCTTGAATATGCTTTGAAAAATACTCAGGCAATTGTTGAGTCTCTCGAAGATTACTTTCAAATTGAATATCCTTATAGAAAGCTCGATATTTTGGCTGTTCCAGATTTTGCCGCGGGTGCCATGGAAAATGCCGGCGCAATTACTTACCGTGAGCAATTATTACTGCTTGATGAAGACTCTTCAATTTCTCATAAAAGACGTTACAAAGGTGTTCAGGGTCATGAATTAGCTCATATGTGGTTCGGTGATCTAGTCACTCCAGTCTGGTGGAATGATATTTGGCTCAACGAAGCTTTTGCTACCTGGATGTCAGCAACAGCACTTGATATTCGCTGGCCTGATGAAGAGTGGACAAGTGGTCAAATTCGAGCATCAAAACGTGCGATGAATTCAGATTCTATTCCATCAGCACGTAAAGTAAGAAACCCGATAAAATCAAACAGTGACATCATCACTGCATTTGACGGCATTACCTATATGAAAGGTTCTGGTGTGTTATCAATGGTTGAAAGCTTCATGGGAAAAGAAAAATTTCGTGAGGGTGTTCAAAAGTACATGAATAAATACGCATGGGGAAATACTACAGCAATCGATTTTTTCGAAACCATTGCCAGTGTTCTTGAACCTGCTAAAGCGAAAGCTGTGGTGAAGTCATTCCGTCATTTTGTTGAGCAGGCGGGCGTTCCTTTACTTGATATTCAGCAGAGTTGTAAAGATCAAAAGACCACCATCACCGTTTCACAAGAACGTTATACTCCTCTGGGCACTGAATTTAAGAACGACACAATGTGGAGTGTTCCTGCCTGTATGAGTTATGGACTCGATGGAACCGTGCAACAACATTGTGAAATGATTGATAAAAAAGTGCAGTCATTTGAACTCAGTGGTACCGGTTGTGCTGATT
Organism: Gammaproteobacteria bacterium; assembly: GCA_030589945.1. Classification (GTDB taxonomy): domain Bacteria; phylum Pseudomonadota; class Gammaproteobacteria; order Enterobacterales. Next base: position 3,577 of record JAUUZN010000214.1, read on the forward strand.
GGCTAATGCCTAATGTCAACGCTGCAGGTTATTATCGATTTAACTTTGA
>JAUUZN010000153.1 GCA_030589945.1 Gammaproteobacteria bacterium
AGATTTTCGAGCTCTAGGAACAAAAACCTGGGATGCCAACTCGAATGAAAATGAGGATTGGCTTAATAATCCTTATCGGAAAGGTGCAGACGATATGGGGCGGGTTTATGGTGTTCAAGGTCGCAGTTGGCTAAAGCCTGATGGTAGCTCTTTGGATCAGCTGCGAAAACTTGTAGATAATTTGTCTAATGGTGTGGATGACCGCGGCGAAATTATTACCTTTTATAATCCAGGTGAATTTCATATGGGCTGTTTAAGGCCTTGTATGCATACTCACACCTTTTCTCTATTGGGTAACACCCTTTATTTAACTTCTTACCAGCGCTCATGTGATGTGCCCTTGGGTCTGAATTTTAATCAAATTCAAGTTTTCTTCTTGCTGAAAATTATCGCTCAAATTACCGGCAATAAATCTGGCATGGCTTACCACAAAATAGTGAATGCTCACATTTATGAAGATCAACTTGAGCTGATGCGTGATGTACAACTTAAACGAACACCTTTTGATTCACCAAGATTGCATATTAATCCTGACATAAAAACCTTAGAAGATTTAGAAACATGGGTCACACTTGATGACTTTGAAGTGACTGGATATCAGCATCATGAGCCAATTCGCTACCCCTTCGCGGTCTAGCTACCATCTTGACCTTAAGATTTTGCTAAGAAAGAAAGTGTTTCATAGCAGTACTAAATTAGTAGGAGACACATGATGGCATCACAAAATCAGTTAACAGTCTATCCGGTCTGGGATAAGACGGTACGTATTTTCCATTGGGTTAATGTGTTGAGTGTATTGGGACTTATCGCGGTAGGGACGGTAATTTTAAATGCTAAAGCCTTAGGTGTAACCACGGATGGTAAGGTTTTATTAAAAACTGCGCATGTTTATATAGGCTATGTCTTTGCAGTAAATTTAGCTTGGCGTATCGTATGGGGTTTTATTGGTAGTCACTATGCACGCTGGTCTGCGATATTCCCTGTGGGAACAGAGTATCGTGCTCAGCTCAGTGCTTTTATTACGGGTGCAAAATCGGGTAAGCCAGTTGGATTCTTGGGCCATAATCCAATTGCACGCTTGATGGTGGCATTGTTGTTTTTATTGCTCAGTCTGCAAGCTTTAACAGGTTTAGTGCTGGCGGGAAAAGATGTATATATGCCGCCCTTTGGAAACACAATAAAAGAATGGGTAGTAGCAGAGCAATTTACGGTGGAGAGTGTAAAACCCTACTCAGAAGTAGAGGTTGATAAAGTAGCATTTAAAGAAATGCGTGCCTTTAGAAAACCATTTGCTATGACTCACTATTATATTTTCTTTATTCTTCTAGCAGCAATTTCATTACATTTGATTGCAGTTGTGGCGACAGAGCTGAGAGAACGAAATGGGATAGTGTCCGCAATGTTTACCGGCAAAAAAGTATTTGCGGAGAAACCATTTGATGTGGAATGAATTCAGGTAGATTTTATAGGGTTATTAAATATCCAAAAAAGATGTTTTTTTTCTAAAGAAAATGCTCTTAGTACCGTTATCTTATGTTGTAAGTAAGTCTACTACTCAAAAAAATAATGAAGGCCTAGAAAATGAAAAAACAGTTGATACTCGTGACGTTATTATTAGGTGTAACACCAGCAGTATTAATGGCCTTACTGGTCAGTTGGGTTTTTATAAATTCTGACCAAACAGCATTAACAGACTCGACTTTAATTACCTTGTTGGTGGGGATTGCCGTTGTTATCGCCTTGACAGTGCTTGTTGGTAGAAAGCTTGTTCAAGTGATGCTTGATCCGCTTAATTATATCGTTGGATCATTAACATTCATTGCTAAGGATATTGAGCGTGGTGATGTCGATCTTACTCAAGCTCTGCAACCACCAGGTAAGACTAAAGTGGGGGATGCCTTGGCAAAAGGCACCAATACCATGTTGGAAAAATTTGCTGTTACATTGAAAGAGTTTAGTGAAGCGACAAATAGCATTTCAGCATCAACACACACCGTTAGTTCTTTGGTAAATGAATCTAGTCAGAATATGAGGACACAACGAATAGAAACGGATCAAGTTGCTACCGCAATTACAGAATTATCTGCTTCAGCGGAAGAAGTATCCCGAAATGCTCAATTAGGTGCTGATGCAACAAAAGTGGCTGATGAAGAAGCTCAAAATGGAGCCAAAATTGTTAATGAAGCAGTTGATACGATTCAAGAGTTGGCAGGCAGTCTTTCTAACGCTTCGAACGTTATTCATGGTTTAGAAGAAGATAGTGAAAGTATCGGCTCGGTTCTGGCAGTTATTCAAGGCATTGCGGAACAAACAAATTTGTTAGCTCTCAATGCTGCAATTGAAGCGGCACGAGCAGGTGAGCAAGGACGAGGATTTGCTGTAGTAGCAGATGAAGTTAGAACTCTAGCCAGTCGAACTCAAGTTGCGACAGAAGAGATAAAAACTATCATTGAACAGTTACAGGCGCGCTCCAAAGAAGCGGTGGCTGTGATGGCTAAGGGGTGTGACAATGCCAATAGTGGTGTTGAAAAAGCCACTGCTGCGGGCAAAGCTTTAAACGATATCGCAAGCAAAGTAGCAGATATTGATGATATGAATGCTTTGATTGCTACGGCAGCGAAAGAGCAATGCTCTGTGGCCGAAGAAGTGAATCAGAGTGTAATTCGGATCAGCCAGCTTACGGAGCAAACTACAGAAGGCTCTAGTCAAGCATCGCAGGCATCTCAAGAATTGGAGCTACAAGCTTCACGTTTGAAGGAGCTGGCCTCTCACTTCAAAGTATAAAGCTTTAATTTTGGGCGAAGATGGAAATATTTTTATTTAACCCAATAATCCTTGTTCTGCTAATGATACCGTTTCACCGTCACCGACTACAATGTGGTCCAATACGCGAATATCAACCAGATCGAGTGCTGATTTAAGTCGTTGAGTAATATTCTGATCTGCTTGGCTGGGTTCGGCAATACCCGATGGGTGGTTATGGGCAAAGATAACAGCTGCCGCATTGTGATCTAATGCGCGTTTGACAACTTCTCGAGGATAAACGCTGGCACCATCAATCGTGCCTCGAAATAGTTCTTCAAAAGTGATCATGCGGTGTTTGTTGTCGAGAAATAAGCACGCAAAGACTTCATAGGGATAGTGACGGAGACGTTGCTGTAAATAGTGCTGGGTAGTTTTGGCATCAGTGAGCGCATCGCCACGACTTAAGGTGGATTCACTATGACGAATACTCATTTCTAATACGGCTTGTAGTTGAGCATATTTAGCCGGCCCCAAACCATGTTGCTGGCAGAATTGTTTTTGGTCTGCCTCAAGTAAAGCCCGTAAGCTGCCAAAGCTGGTCAAAAGTTGTCGGGCTAATTCAACAGCTGACAGGCCTGTTACGCCTGTTCGTAAAAAGATCGCTAATAGCTCTGCATCAGATAATATCTGTGCACCTTGTTGAAGTAGTTTTTCTCTTGGTCTTGTATCAGCAGGCCAGTCCTTGATTGCCATGTATTGATTCCATTCAATGAGGTAAGTATCAATCAATTTAGCATACTGTTTTTAGCAAAAACAAGAACTTGTTTTGAATTAAAGCCTCAAAAATAGTATCCTATCTGACCTTTTTTATGATTAAAGTAGATGGCCGGTAAACTATATATTAGGACCTTTGGGTGTCAGATGAATGAGTATGATTCATCAAAAATGGCAGATGTTCTTGCACAATCACATCAGTTAGAAGTAACGGACGTGGCTGAAGATGCAGATGTGTTATTGCTTAACACGTGTTCAATTCGTGAAAAAGCACAGGAAAAAGTGTTCCATCAGCTCGGGCGCTGGAAACGCTGGAAAGATGATAAACCAGATTTAGTCATTGGTGTTGGCGGTTGTGTTGCTAGTCAGGAAGGTGATGCGATTCGTCGGCGAGCACCTTATGTTGATTTGATTTTTGGTCCTCAGACCTTACATCGTTTGCCAGCAATGCTGGATGAAGTTAAAAAAACCCACCAACCACGTATTGATATTTCATTCCCTGAAATCGAAAAGTTTGATAATTTGCCTGAGCCGAAGGCCGAGGGCCCAACGGCTTTTGTATCCATTATGGAAGGATGCAGTAAATATTGTACCTTCTGCGTAGTGCCTTATACCCGCGGTGAAGAAGTCAGTCGTCCAGTAGATAGTATTTTGACTGAGATTCGTGGTCTTGCTGCGCAAGGTGTACGGGAAGTGAATTTATTAGGTCAGAATGTGAATGCTTATCAAGGTGAACTTGATGGCGATGATCATGCTGATTTAGCGTTACTGATTCATTATGTTGCTGCCATTGATGGTATTGACCGTATTCGATTCACCACGTCTCACCCCGTAGAGTTTTCTGATAGCTTGATTGAAGCCTTTGCCGAAGTACCTGAGCTCGTTAATCATCTTCATTTGCCGGTTCAGTCGGGTTCAGACCGCATTCTGGCGATGATGAAACGTGGCCATATGGTATTGGAATATAAAGATAAAATTCGTCGATTACGTGAGGTTAGACCAGATATCAGTATGTCGAGTGACTTTATTATTGGCTTTCCAGATGAAAGTGATGCTGATTTTCAGGCTACGATGGATTTGATCGATGACATCGAGTTCGATCATTCGTTTAGCTTTATTTATAGTGCACGACCTGGTACACCCGCTGCAGCATTTATTGATTCAGTCCCTGATGAAGTGAAAAAGAAGCGCTTAAAAACAGTTCAAGATCGATTGCTTGAATTAGAGCGAGGGCATAGCCAAGCTATGTTAGGTTCAACACAGCGCATTTTGGTCGAGCGAGTTGGTCAGCGCGATGATGCTGAAATGGTGGGGCGAACAGAGAATAACCGGTCAGTTGTTTTTGTTGGCGAACAAGTATTGATGGGTAAATTTGTTGATGTCAATATTACCGAAGCGTATAGCAATTCATTACGCGGCGAATTACTTGCTGATACTATCATCAGTTAAATCTATTTTAGGAATACATTTGTGACAACATCTTCTTCTGTGGACAGTATCAGTTTTGAATTAAGTCCCTCCGATAATCCACGATTAGCAAACCTTTGCGGCAATCTGGATGAACATTTGCGGATGATGGAACGTGGTTTCGGGGTAGAAATTAATAATCGTGGAACCAAATTCCAGATCATTGGTAAACCTGAATTATTGGCGGATGTTCAGGATGTAATTCATGAGTTATATGCTGAAACTTCACAGACGGTTTTGGTGCCGGAACAAGTACATTTAGCAATAAGGAAGCTGGGCGGCACTGATACGACTACACCACCTGAGCAACAAGAAATTATGATTAAAACCAAGCGTGGCTTAGTAAAAGCACGCGGTGATAATCAGCAGGCTTATCTGAAACAGGTGATGACTCACGATATTAGTTTTGGTGTTGGCCCGGCGGGAACGGGGAAAACTTATTTGGCAGTAGCATGTGCTGTTGAAGCATTAGAGCGTGATTTTGCCCGCCGTATAGTCTTGGTTCGCCCTGCTGTTGAAGCAGGTGAAAAACTAGGGTTCTTGCCCGGTGATTTGACTCAAAAAGTGGATCCTTACTTACGACCGTTATATGACGCATTATATGAAATGCTGGGCTTTGAACGGGTTGCAAAGCTGATTGAGCGTAATGTGATTGAAGTCGCTCCATTAGCGTATATGCGTGGCCGTACATTGAATGAATCATTCATTATTCTGGATGAGGCGCAAAATACGACCTGTGAACAGATGAAGATGTTTTTGACTCGATTGGGGTATAACTCGACAGCAGTTATCACTGGTGATATTACTCAGATTGATTTACCAAGTTCTCAAAAATCAGGCCTCCGTCATGCCATTGAGGTATTGAAAGATATTGATGGTATTGGTTTTACCTTCTTTCAGGCAAAAGATGTGGTGCGACATTCTTTAGTACAAAAAGTAATTCTTGCTTATGAGAAGGCCGAGAAGCTATAGCTTATGACCGTTACAGTTGATCTACAGATAGCCTTTGATGGTGAGACTCCGGATGCAGAACAATTTCAACAATGGGCGGAGTCAGCACTTTCAGATGTTGTAGAAGATTGTGAACTTAGTGTTCGCTTGGTCGATGAGCAAGAAAGTGCGGATCTTAATTCTACTTATCGTGGGAAAGCAGGTCCTACCAATGTATTGTCATTTCCATTTGATTCGCCTGTTCCAATAGAACCAAGATTACTGGGTGACTTAATTATTTGTGTACCGGTCGTGGAAACAGAAGCAAAACAACAACAAAAAGCTGTACATCACCATTGGGCTCATATGGTTGTTCATGGTTGTTTGCATTTATTAGGTTATGATCACATTGAAACAAAAGAAGCCGAACAGATGGAGGCTTTAGAGGTAACAATATTGCAATCGTTGAAGATAGATGACCCTTACGGAATATCTGAGCAAGGGGACAGTAAGTGACTGAAGGGCGAACGAGTCGAATTATGCGACATTCTTGGATTAAACGCCTGAGCAAATTGTTTGTTGAACCTAAAGACCAGGAACAGTTAATCGATCTGATTCGATCAGCATCCCAGCGGCATATTCTTGATGCTGAAGCATTATCGATTGTAGAAGGGGCATTGAGCGTGTCACAAATGCAGGTGCGCGATATTATGATCCCACGGTCACAGGTGGTGATGGTGTCACGCGATGCCTCTG
>JAUUZN010000195.1 GCA_030589945.1 Gammaproteobacteria bacterium
CGATTAAATCAGGTGCAGTGGTGTGTAACATCGGTCACTTTGATAATGAAATTGATACCGCATACATGCGTGAAAACTGGGAGTGGGATGAAATTAAACCACAGGTTCATGTTGTCTATCGAAACCGTGAAGCGAATGATCATTTAATCCTTCTATCTGAAGGTCGTTTAGTGAATTTAGGTAACGCGACAGGTCATCCATCTAGAATTATGGACGGTTCATTTGCAAATCAGGTACTGGCTCAGATTCATTTATTTGATCTAAAGTTTGCTGATCAAGACAACGTCGAAATCACTCTAGAAGTACTACCAAAAAAGCTAGACGAAGAAGTAGCAGCCCACATGGTAAAAGGCTTCGGTGGCGTCCTAACAACCCTCACCCAAAAGCAAGCGAACTACATCAACGTACCAGTAGAAGGCCCATACAAGGTAGATTCATACAAGTACTAAACATCTCCCTCTTCTGGTGCCGGGCACTAGTGCCGGGCACCAGTGCCTGACACCAGCAATTTAGATAGGATCAATCATGTCTTTGAAAGATGAAATCATTTCTTGGTTATCTAGCTATAGCAAGACGGGTAATTTCAAGTTTGTTGTTGGTGTTTCTGGTGGTGTGGATTCAGCCGTTGTGTCGACGCTTTGTGCCATGACTGGGATTGATACTTTTGTTGTCACACTGCCGCTGCATCAAAAGGATGAGCAGTTGCGGATAGCTCGTAATCATATTGATGATCTTACGTCTAAATTTGATAACGTTACCGCCAGTGAGCATGATTTATCCCAGGCGTTTGAAGCTCTGAAATCGACACTTTCTGATTACAATAGTGAACTTGGTTGGGCCAATAGTCGTAGCCGATTGCGGATGATTACTCTTTATCAATTGGCCGCAGAGGTTGGTGGCATCGTTGTTGGTACGGGTAATAAGGTTGAAGACTTCGGTGTCGGATTTTTCACTAAATACGGTGATGGTGGTGTAGATATTTCACCCATCGCAGATTTGACAAAAACTGAAGTACGCCAGCTAGCAAAAGAGCTTAATGTAATTGAAGAGGTGATCCTCGCAAAGCCAACCGATGGACTATGGGAAGATGATCGCACTGACGAAGAACAAATTGGCGCAACCTATGAAGAGCTCGAATGGGTGATGGCATACGATGGTGAGCCAGAACTACTTCAAGGTAGAAAGAAAGAAGTTTTTGAAATACTAGACGGATTTAACCGCAGAAATAAGCACAAGATGATTCCGATACCTACCTTTATTAAGGGATCGAGCCGTTAGACATTCCAATTAACAACATTGAGCCCTGGAATTTTAGCAAAATACTTCACATTATTTGTGACAACTGTGTAACCACAAGTTATGGCTATAGAGCCAATTAACAAATCAAAATCATCCACCGTGACACTTTTTTTGCTCAAGTCAGCTTTTAAGTGGCCAAAACAATCCATAATAGATTTAGAAACATTTATAACGGGAAAAATTTCTCCAAGTCGATGGACTTTAGCCAAGTTATTGGCTGTTTGGGCAGATTTATTTGCACCATAAACAAGCTCCCCATAACTAATAACAGAAATAAACTTAGGTGCATCAGCATTTAGGTGTAACTGCCTAATTAGTGGTTTCATTCCCCTTTAAAGAATAAATGAGAGTGTCAGTATCGAGAAGGAACATTATATGTCAGTATCTCGATGTTTTCTTCGGATTCGGTCATTGCGTAGCTCAGCTGAAATCTCTACACTAACTGTGAGAGTTTTCTTATAATTCTTAATTGTTAAAACCTACTGCCTGACACCAGTGCCTGACACCAGTGCCTGACACCAGTGCCTGACACCAAAATAATGTTTCCCATTATTGATATATTGGCGAATATGTATATAATGAGAAACATTATGCCATCATCAGCACCTAAAACATCAGAGAAAGCAATCGCTCAACTTCGAGAGATTGGCGAGCTTATTCGTTTGCACCGTAAATCGTTAGGTATCACAGCCGCAGCAACATCTGAGGCAGCAGGAGTCTCTCGAGTTACCCTACATAGAATAGAAAAAGGATTAGCTTCAGTTACCATAGGAGCTTATTTTAATGTCTTAGCGGTACTTAACCTAACTTGTGACCTAACAGAATTAAATGGTAAAAGCCTGACCGAAACTGACTCCGAAATTAGTACTGACAAAACAGGTTGGATACCCGCTAAAATAGTTTTAGCAAATTACCCTCAGCTAAAGCAAATTGCTTGGCATATTCAAGGGATTGATGAATTATCTCCCATCGAAGCACTGGAAATTTATGAGCGTAATTCACGCTTTATTGAAGATAACAAACTCAGTGATGATGAGCGCAATCTAATAGCATCACTGCAGCTTGCATTTGAGGGCAGAAGCAAGTGAAGTTCAAGAGACCGCACCATCAACGAATAGCACAGGTACTTTCAGTTCTCGATGGAGCGTTGCTACAGGAACATAACTGTTTATTTGGTGGAGGTACAGCAATAGCCTTGCTGCATGGCGAATATCGCGAATCAGTTGATATGGATTTTTTAGTTTCAGATCTAGCTTCATACCGAAACTTACGCAACCTTATTCGTGGAGAAGAGGGCATTTTTGCTATCATGCATTGTGCTATGCCGATAGTGACTCAATTGATCGATGTCAGAGCCGATCAGTATGGCATTCGCACTAAAATAGAGGTTTCTGGCCAGCCGATAAAGTTTGAGATAATCCTTGAGGGGAGAATTGAGTTAAGTTCTCCGAGTGTTTCTGATGAGATTATGGGGATATCGACGCTTACTCAAAACGATATGGCTACAAGCAAGCTATTAGCTATTTCAGATCGTTGGGCTGATGTAAGTGTGTATAGTAGAGATGTACTCGATTTAGCAATATTAGGCTTATCAAAACCAGAGCTAAACAAGGCGATTGAAAAGGCAGAGTCAGCATACGGAAAAGCGATTAAAGTCGATCTTGGAAAGGCTATAAGTCAATTGAAAGTACAGGATGGATTATTAGAAAGGTGCATGAAAGCAATGGATATTACCATGCCCAAAGCCTTGCTTTGGCAACACATTAGAAAGTTAGGAAAAATAAGTAACTGAATTGTAAGAACCTAAATCCTACTGCCTGACACCAGTGCCTGACACCAGTGCCTGACACCAGAGAGGATTATGCCTTTACTACATTGCTGGTGCCTTTCTGATATCGGCCTCTTGTGTCGACGACTATACTGCTGTTCTCTTGGATCATTTCGTAATCAAAAGCATCATGATCGGTTGCAATTAAGACGCAGTCGTATGCTTTCAAATTTTCTGCTGATATTTCAATTGATGACAGCTCAAAAGTATACTTTCGCATTTTTGGAAAACTAGGCACATGGGGATCGGAATATTCAACTATTGCACCTCTGTCTTGAAGCAATTGCATCAACTCAACAGATGGTGATTCACGCATATCATCAATATTTTTCTTATAAGAAATGCCTAACACGAGTATCTTACTGCCGCTAATTGCTTTTTGTTGAATGTTGAGAGCCTCAGCAACTTTTGAAACAACCCACATGGGCATTGCCGTGTTAATTTCACCAGCAAGTTCGATGAATCGGGTGTTAATACCATATTCTCGAGCCTTCCAGGTCAGGTAAAAAGGATCAATCGGTATACAGTGGCCACCCAGTCCTGGACCAGGATAATAGGGTGTGAATCCAAAGGGTTTTGTAGCCGCGGCTTCAATGACTTCGTGAATATCGACATCCATTTTATCGGCGACAATTTTCATCTCGTTAACGAGCCCTATATTGACAGCGCGATGAATGTTCTCGAGAATTTTAGTGAACTCCGCAACTTTAGTAGAGCTCACTGATACAACGGTATCAATTGCTTGACCGTATAAGGCCTGACCAATTTCGGAACAGTTTGAGGTATGTCCGCCACACACTTTCGGTATTGTTCGAGTGGTATATTTGGCATTGCCCGGATCTTCCCGTTCGGGGGAATAAACAAGATAAATATCTTCACCTACCGTAAAACCTTTAGCTTCTATTCGAGGAAGCAGTTCTTCTTCTGTTGTGCCTGGATAGGTTGTGCTTTCCAAGGAAACAATCTGTCCCTGACGTAGGTAAGGAGCAAAAGAATCGATAGTACCCGTGACAAAGCTCAAATCAGGCTCACGATATTTATTAAGCGGAGTCGGTACACATATGATTATTGCGTCTATTTCGCTGATGCTAGAAAAATCAGTCGTTCCTTCGAATCCATTTTCTTTTAGCTTAATAAGTTCGGATGAGGGAATGTGCTTGATGTATGTTTTGCCCTCATTAATCGAATCAATTTTGGAGTTGTCGATATCAAAGCCAACCACTTTGTATCCGATGTTCGAGTAACAAATTGCTAAAGGTAATCCGACATAGCCAAGACCGATGATACCAATCACTGCTGTTCGATCATCGAGTTTAGATTTAAGTTGTAGTTTTATATTGGTCATCTATACATTGTAATCGCATCTGGTGCCTGACACCAGTGCCGGGTACCAGTGCCGGGCACTAAAAAAATGTTTGAACGTGTTCGTAGTTTTGAATTTTTTCATCTGCAGTGATGAGCGGGATTGCATATTTTCTTGCTGTGGCGACTATCATTCTATCGGCAGGATCTTTGTGGAACTCA
>JAUUZN010000065.1 GCA_030589945.1 Gammaproteobacteria bacterium
ATTGGTCGGGACGATAATCTTTATCGACTAAAAACTGTTGATGGGTCAGATTTTATGATTTATTTGGATGCTATGGGTCACATGCCATTGCCTCCATACATTAAGCGCGCCGATGAAATATCTGACCGTGAACGCTATCAAACGGTATATGGCGAACATGCTGGTGCTGTTGCGGCTCCGACTGCTGGGCTACATTTTAGTGAAGAGTTGATATCAAAGCTTAAAGCTAAGGGTGTTGGAACTGGTTTTGTGACACTGCATGTCGGTGCCGGGACTTTTCAGCCAGTTCGTGTGGATGATATTAGTGAGCACAAAATGCATTCTGAACGATTTGAAGTTTCAGAAGAACTGGTTGAGCAGGTTAAACAGGCAAAATTGCGTGGTAACAAAGTGATTGCTGTGGGGACTACTTCAGTTCGATGTTTGGAGTCTGCCTGTAAAGATAGTAGTTCTTTATCAGCCTGTTCGGGTGATACCGATATCTTTATTGTTCCAGGTTATCAATTTAAAGTGATTGATGGATTAATTACTAATTTTCATTTGCCTGAATCGACCCTGATCATGTTGGTGAGTGCATTTTCTGGGCGAGAGAATATTCTTTTTGCATATCAGGAAGCGATTAATAAAGGTTATCGATTTTTTAGTTATGGTGATGCGATGTTTTTGACAGCATCTGTTGCTTGTAAATTAAGGAAATAAACACTTATGAAGTTTCATAAGATTGCAGAAGATGGGCTCGCACGACGAGGGCAGCTTCAATTTGAACGAGGTACCGTTGAAACTCCAGCGTTTATGCCTGTGGGTACCTATGGCACTGTTAAAGCTATGACGGCTGAAGAGCTTATTGAGACCTCTGCAGAAATTATTCTTGGCAATACCTTTCACCTGATGCTACGACCAGGTACTGAGGTCATTAAAAAGCACGGTGATCTGCATGACTTTATGCACTGGTCGGGTCCAATTTTAACTGACTCTGGTGGCTTTCAAGTATTCAGCTTGGGAAAGATCCGAAAAATTACCGAGGAGGGCGTTCACTTTCGTTCACCCATAGACGGTAGTAAAATTTTTATGGACCCAGAGCTTTCGATGCATGTGCAGAGAGATCTTGGTTCCGATATTGTGATGATCTTCGATGAATGTACCCCTTATCCTGCGACTCCAAAAGAAGCAGAAGTCTCTATGCAACTCAGCCTGAGATGGGCACAACGCAGCAAAGATGCTCATGGCGTTAATCCTAGCGCTTTATTCGGAATCGTGCAGGGCGGGATGTACGAAGATTTACGCGATGAATCTTTAGCTGGTTTAGAGAGCATTGGTTTCGATGGATACGCCATTGGTGGTTTGTCGGTGGGTGAGCCAAAAGAAGATATGAAACGAATTTTGACTCATTTAGCCCATAGAATGCCTGCTGATAAGCCCCGTTACTTAATGGGGGTGGGTCGTCCAGAAGACTTGGTAGAAGGTGTACGACGCGGTATTGATATGTTTGATTGCGTGATGCCCACTAGAAATGCACGAAATGGACATCTTTTTACCACTCAGGGAGTTGTAAGAATCAAGAACAGTCCCCATAAAGAAGATATAAAGCCAGTCAGTGAACAGTGTGAATGTTACTGCTGCAAGAATTATAGTCGCGCATATTTGTACCACCTTTTTAAATGTAATGAGATCTTGGGCTCGCGCTTGGCGACCATCCACAATCTACATTATTACCAGTTTTTAATGAAGGGTTTGCGGACGGCGATCGAATCAAGTACATTGACCGCCTTTGTTGAGGAATTTTACAAAAATATTGACCAAGAAGTGCCGGAGTTAAACGGTTAACTATTAAAATACTGTTTATTGAAAATAATTAATTTAGACAATAAATAATATTCAGAATTGATTAAAATTTTAAGGGGATAAAATGAGTTTATTTACAAATGATGTCATGGCTGCAACAGCAGGTGCTGGAGGACAGTCACCCATGTCGAGTATTTTCATGTTGGTGATCTTTGGTTTAATTTTTTACTTTATGCTAATACGCCCACAATCAAAGCGTGCTAAAGAGCATAAGGGTATGGTTGAAGCGCTTCAAAAAGGTGATGAAGTAGTAACAAATGGTGGCGTCGTGGGTAAAATCACCAAGGTTGGTGAAAACTTTATCACGCTGACTATTTCTGAAAATGTTGAAATCAATGTCCAAAGACATGCCGTCTCAGCAGCGTTACCGAAAGGCACGATCAAATCAATCTAAACAACTAAATTATTTTACAAAAGTTCATAGGAATAAGAAATGCTATTGAATCAGAAAGCTGCTCAGCAGCCGATGAATCGTTATTCAGTTTGGAAATACCTGCTAATTATTATTGTTTTGATCGTTGGTGTGATCTACGCAGTACCTAATTTATACGGCGAAGATCCATCCATTCAAATCTCACCACAAAGGGATGCTGTTTTAAACAGCGAGCTTGAGCAAACGGTTCAAACTGTACTCGTTGAAAGTGACCTTGCATATATTAATTTAGAACGTGATGCAAAGGCTCTTATCGTTAGATTTAATGATACGGATACACAACTGTCTGCTCAGTATGCCATTGATAAGGCCATTCGTGATGCCTATGGAAATGATGCTTATACGGTCGCGATGAATCTTGCGCCTGCGACACCTCAATGGCTTAGAGATATCAACGCTTCACCGATGAAACTGGGGTTAGATTTGCGAGGCGGTATTCATTTCTTAATGGAAGTGGATATGAAAACGGCTATCGACAAACGTGAAAATCAATATGTTTCAGATTTCAAAACAGACCTTAGAAATGAAAAAATTCGGTATCTTCGTCCTGTAACAATAAGCCCTTCGGGTGGGGTTTTGGTTAATTTTAAAGATGAAGATACTCGCGATAAGGCCTATGATTTTTTGAAAAATAGTTATCGTGATTTATCCTTTACTAAATTAGAGACAGGCGATAAATTTGGTTTTCGAGGATATTTTTCAGAACAGCAATTAAAATCGGTTCGTAATGATGCAGTTACTCAGAATATTACAATCTTAAGAAATCGAGTTAATCAACTGGGTGTTGCTGAGCCTCTCATTCAACGCCAAGGTGCTGAGCGCATTGTTGTACAATTACCTGGTGTACAAGATTCTGCTAAGGCTAAAGAGATACTCTCTACGACCGCATCTCTTGAATTTAGAATGGTTAACGAAACGCGTGATGTTCAGGATGCAGTTCGAGGTCGAGTACCCAGAGATTCTGAATTACTTTATGAACGAGATGGCCGACCACAATTACTGAAGAAAGATATTATCGTCACCGGTGATCACATCATTAATGCAAACTCAAGCATGGATGAAAATGGTTTTCCTCAGGTGAACATCGTACTGGATGCAAAAGGCGGCAGTAAGATGAGTGCCTCTTCAAGACGTAACGTACAAAAGTTGATGGCGACAGTATTTATTGAGTACAAAACCGATTACATCGAAGTAGATGGCAAGTTGGTTGCTCAGCCTCCCAGAAAGGTCGAAGAGGTCATCAACATTGCTCGCATTCAAACAACCCTTGGCAATCGTTTTCGGATCACCGGTATTGATTCAGTTTCTGAAGCCCATGATCTAGCATTGTTACTTCGTGCTGGTGCATTAACAGCACCCATTCAAATTGTTGAAGAACGCACCATTGGTCCAAGTCTTGGTAAAGAAAATATAGAACTAGGTATGCTTTCAATCCAAATTGGCATGGCATTAGTTCTACTCTTCATGTTGGTTTATTACAAGCTATTTGGTCTGGTCGCGAATTTTGCTTTGGTGACTAACTTAGTACTTATTGTTGCCGTGATGTCTCTCATTCCAGGAGCGACTCTAACCTTGCCAGGTATTGCTGGTATTGTATTGACCGTTGGTATGGCGGTTGATGCCAACGTACTTATTTTTGAACGTATTCGTGAAGAACTAAAGGCTGGATCCTCGGCTCAAATTGCCATTCACAATGGTTATGACAAGGCTTTGTCGACCATTGCTGATGCGAACATCACCACATTAATTGCAGCAACAATACTTTATGCTGTTGGAACGGGTCCAATTAAAGGCTTTGCAGTTACCCTAGCCATTGGAATATTAACCTCCATGTTTACTGCTATCATGGGCTCGCGCGCCATCATTAATTTGGTTTATGGCGGTCGCAAAGTTAAAAAATTATATATATAGAGAATTATTAATATGCAACTTTTTTCAGGTCCTCTTAATTTCGATTTCATCAAACTTCGTAAAGTGATGATGGTCTTTTCATTGATTCTTTTAATAACGTCAGTGGGTTCATTAAGTACTAAATTTTTAAATTTAGGCTTAGATTTTACCGGTGGCACATTGATTGAAGTGGGCTATGAGGAAACTGCCGATCTCAGCTCTATTCGTAGTCAACTTGATACTGCAGGATTCAAAGGTGCTGTTGTTCAATACTTTGGTTCCTCTCGAGACGTAACGGTCAGACTCGCTCCCATCGAAGGTCTCAAAAACGAGGACGTGGGCAATAAGGTTTTAGAAATACTGAAGACTTCAGATGCGAGCGTTGAGAAGCGTCGTAGTGAATACGTAGGTCCCAGTGTTGGAGAAGAGTTAACAGAGCAGGGTGGACTTGCTATGTTGGTGGCTCTTATCTGCATCATGATTTATGTTGCTATTAGATTTGAATGGAAGTTTGCCGTAGGCTCTGTTGCTGCTTTAGCGCACGACGTTACCATTACTCTTGGGCTGTTTTCGATATTAGGCTTGGAATTTGATTTAACCGTACTGGCTGCTTTGTTAGCGGTAATTGGTTATTCCCTTAATGACACCATTGTAATTTTTGATCGTATCCGTGAAAATTTCTTGAAGATGCGTAAAGGTGGTCCAACTGAAGTGATTAACCGCTCGTTAAATCAAACGATATCTCGAACCATTATCACCTCATTGACTACCATATTAGTGCTTGCAGCACTCTTTGTAGTAGGTGGTGAATTAATACATGGTTTTGCAACAGCCTTATTGATGGGTGTTGTAATAGGAACCTACTCTTCCATTTACGTGGCCAGTACTCTTGCACTCGCTTTGGGTGTTTCTAAAGAAGATCTAATGCCTCCTGAAGTTGAAAAGGAAGGCGCTGATCAGGAAGCGTTAATGTAACTATTTAATCGCTCATTACTCGCTAAGCCAGCGAGTGAATTCTTCGCTGGATTTACGATTTTTAGTTTTACAATGTTTTGCAGGATTTCCCAAATAGATGAAAGCGACCAATTGCGTCGCTTTTTCGAACCCTAAATATTCAACCACATCATCGGAATAGGTCATTGCTCCAGTTCTCCATATGGCAGCAAGCCCTAATTCTTGTGCGGCGAGCAATATGTTTTGACAGCTTGCACTGACACTCGCTAAATCTTCGACCATCCTTGATTTTGGATTTGTTGACTTTGCAGCCCCAGCTACAATAATGACCGGTGCCCTAAGAGGTTTAGTTTTAATTTTAGCCAGTTTAGCAACATTGATAGAGTCCGTAGGATCTGCCATTTCCGAAGCTGCGCGTTTAGCGAGGAATTCACCAAAACGTACACGTGCATTGCCCTGTATCACTAAAAATCGCCATGGATCAGTGTTGTAGTGTACCGATGTGCAGACAGCAACATTCAGGATGTTGGATATAACACTGGTGGAGATTTCTGAATCATCAATGAGAGGATTACTGACTCTTGCTTTAATCTTGTCTATGACGGACATTTCTAGGCCTATATTTTACTAGTAAATGGAAAGCGCATATGATGGCGGATATGAAGCATGAATTCAAACAATCAAAATTATTGAGAAAGCAGATGAAATTTAATTTGAAAGTTCTACTACTTTTACTAATAAGTATCTCAGTAACAATAAATGCAAATGAATTGAAACAAAAAAATCAAAATCTGCATGATTTTGCAAAAACGTATTTTAGTGCATGGACAGCAAGCCAGTCACCATCAGCGACGAAAGTTGAACTTGAAAACTACTTATCTTTGTTGACCGATGATATTGGGCATCAACATCTGCCCTATGATTCAGATGATTCCCGACTAACAGATGGGAAAGCGAAGATGCATAAAGGTATGACGCGGTACTTAGGTTTGCATACCGTATATTCGGGTAAAATGACTGATATGGTAGTAGGGCATAATGTTATTGTGATTAAATACGACACGCAGGCTAAAGGTATTCATCCACAGACGGGTGAAGAGATTACTCTAGATTATACGACTTTAGAAGTGCTCGACATTGAAAATGGATTGGTGTCAGTCATTCGGAAATACAGCCTGTAGTATTAAAAACAATAAGAGTTGAGAATTGAATTCGATGGAAGTAGAGATAGTTAATTTTCCAGAAACAAAAGTTGCAGTTATGGAATATCGTGGACCGGCATCGCTTGAGCATGAATCAGTTACAAAATTCATCAAGTGGCGAATTCAGAATAATTATGTAGGGCCGCAGCATAAGAGCTATGGCGTCCACTATAATTCTCCTGATGTTATTCCTGAAGAAGATTATAAAGTCGATTTGTGTTTTTCAGTCACAACCGATATTGCTGAAAATTCCGAAGGGGTTGTTAATAAAATGCTCCCTAATAGTCGATGTGCACTGACACGACATTTGGGTTCAAGAGAAAACATGACCTCTGCAGGGGATCTCTATAACAGATGGCTACCTACGAGCGGTGAGACACTAGGTGATTTTCCTGTGTTTTTCCACTATGTAAATGTTGGACCTAACGTCACAGAAGAAGAGATGATTACCGATATTTATTTGCCCCTATTATCAAAATAATACCAAGGGCATTGTTCAATAAAAAATACTTAGTTGTTTACTTAAGGAAAGGCGTAATCGATTTAACCATGGCTTTGAATACCTTGGGTGGTGCAGCAATGACATTACCGTTTTCAAGATACTTTTGTTTGCCCTGCATATCATCAATGATTCCACCGGCTTCTTGAATCATC
The DNA here is from genome assembly GCA_030589945.1 of Gammaproteobacteria bacterium. Taxonomy (GTDB): domain Bacteria; phylum Pseudomonadota; class Gammaproteobacteria; order Enterobacterales. Next base: position 6,976 of record JAUUZN010000065.1, read on the forward strand.
AGTGAGCCTGCAGCGATGTCCCATTTGCTGAGTCCGAATTCCCAAAACCCGTCTAAGCGTCCTGCAGCAACATAAGCAAGATCAAGCGCAGCAGAGCCAGCTCTGCGGATATCTCTACATTGTCCCATGATGCTTTTAAATGTGCCCATGTAAACGTCTAAATTGTCTGTATCCCGAAAAGGAAAGCCCGTACCAATGAGACAATTTTCTAAGACCTTCTGATCCACCACACGCATGCGTCGACCATTAACCGAAGCGCCGCGGCCTCTTGATGCAGTGAACATTTCATCCCGAACCGGATCATAAATGACACCGTGGGTGATTCGACCTTTTTCAGCTATGGCTATGGAGATTGCAAAGTGTGGAAATTCGTAGAGAAAATTTGTAGTGCCATCGAGAGGATCAATAATCCAAGTAGTTTCATCGCCCAATATTTCACCACTCTCTTCAGCTAAAATGCTATGAGTAGGGTAGGCTGCCTTGATTACATCAATGATGATTTGTTCAGACTTTTTATCGATGTCGGTCACAAAATCATTATGACCTTTGGTAGAGGTTTTAACCTTATCCATATTGTCCATGGCATGTAGAATAACTTTGCTCGCTTGGCGCGCAGCAGATATAGCTATGTTCACTAATGGGTGCATTTGGTTAATCTCTCTCAATTTTGTGTAAAGAACGTTTTGCCGCCAACTAGGAGAAGGGACGGGCGCTATTCTATCAGAATCTGCTATGATGTCGACAAATTCTACTGCCTAAAATTGATGAGATGCTTGATTCTATAAATATTGTACTTAGTCACACCACACATCCTGGAAATATTGGTGCCGCAGCGCGTGCCATGAAGACTATGGGTTTGTCGAAATTAACCTTAATTAATCCCAAGACATTTCCTTCTTTTGAAGCAACTGTGAGAGCATCAAAGGCCGATGATATTCTTGAGTCAGCCATTGTGACCCATTCACTGGATGATGCCTTAAAAGGCATGAGCCTCGTGGTAGGCAGTAGTGCACGCAGTCGACATTTGGATGTCCCAGTGCTCACAGCAAGAGAGTTGGCTGAAAAGTTAAAGGCAGAGCATTCTGGTGATAAAGTGGCCTTACTGTTTGGCACGGAAAATTCAGGATTAACCAATGAAGAAATTTCTCGCTGCCATTATCAGGTTTATATTCCTGCAAATCCTGATTTCTGCTCATTAAATCTTGCCTCAGCAGTACAGCTCGTTAGTTATGAATTACGCATTGCCTCGTTGGGTGCTGATGCAGGAGATATCAATAAAGAGCCCGCAATCCCAGTAACAGCAGAACAGATGGAAGGCTTCTATCAGCATCTCGAAGAAACATTAGTGCTTACTGGATACCATAACCCCGACCATCCTAAGATGTTAATGTCACGATTACGTCGACTTTATAATCGAGCCCATCCTGATCATTCAGAGATGCAAATTCTTAGAGGAATTCTTAGCGCAACACAAAAAACCTTTAAAAATTAAAATTTGTAACAATACTATATCCACGCCCTCATTAAGAATAGCTCAATAGCTTCACCTTAGAAATAAGGCGTTAAATATAGGAATTGTTATGTTTGAACGAATTAAAGATGATATTAATAGTGTCTACAGTCGCGACCCTGCAGCACGTAATTTTTGGGATGTATTGATCACTTACCCTGGTCTCCATGCAATTTGGATTTATCGGTCCAGTCATTTTCTCTGGAAGAAACAGTGGCTGTCCTTAGCAAAAATAATTTCTACCTTTGCTCGATTTTTAACAGGTGTTGAAATCCATCCCGGTGCAACCATTGGCGATCGGTTTTTTATCGATCACGGTCATGGTGTCGTCATTGGCGAAACTGCAGAGATAGGCAATGATGTGACCCTTTATCATGGTGTAACATTAGGTGGTACCAGTTGGAGTATTGGAAAACGACATCCAACCCTTTGCGACAATGTTGTGGTGGGAGCGGGTGCTAAAATTCTTGGACCAATCACCATAGCGAAGAATGCTCGTGTTGGTTCCAATGCTGTTGTTGTACGCAACGTAGGTGAGTCAACCACTGTGATTGGTATACCTGCACGAATTGTCAGTCGTCAACAGTCCGATAAATTCGATGCATACAGTGCACAAAGTACTGAGCGAGATCCGGTACGCAATGCACTTGATTTAATTGTAGAGCATATTCGTGATGTCGATGAGAAGATCATCAAGTTGGCCGATTGTGTTGCTGATGAAAAAGTCAAGGATTGCTGTAAAGATTCCCCCCCGTTGAACTTAGATGTTTTGCATGATGTGCTTGGTAGCTTGGATGAATTAGAGCCGCAAAAACCATCTGAACAATCTACCGCATAATAATAAATTTTCATACAGTTTTGCTTTCTTTTAATTGCTAATAGGCTTAGAATTATATTCTTGACTAAAATACTCAGGTATGTAAAGATAAGTTAATACATTAGCAATAGCTTATATAAGAGATGGCCAATGAAACTAAGTACTAAAGGACGATATGCGGTAACCGCAATGCTCGATTTAGCGCTACATTCAGCGAATCGACCCATTACGTTGAGTGATATTTCGGGTCGTCAAGATTTGTCGCTATCTTACCTTGAACAATTGTTTTCACGATTACGAAGAAATGGCTTGGTATCAAGTACCCGTGGACCAGGCGGCGGCTATCAACTTGCTCGTAATCCACGCGATATTCATGTGGCTGAAGTGATACTTGCGGTAGATGAAGCAATTGATGCAACGGGTTGCAAGGACAAGAAGAACTGTCATCGTGGCGCTGAATGTTTAGCTCATGATTTATGGACTGACTTAAGTTCAAATATTTTTGCTTATTTATCGGGTATCACGTTAGAAGAAGTCATTACTCGAGAAAATATTCGAGATCTAGCATATCAACAGGATTCGCCCGACTTCAGTGAACGAAGTCCGTCTGAAAAACAAATTATGCCTGGCGCGGGTGATATTCCATCCGAAGTCACGGTTTAAAGAATTAAGAGAAAATAAAGATGTTTAATATCAACCTATTATTTTGGAGATGCTTATGAAATTGCCGATTTATTTAGATTACGCGGCAACCACGCCAGTCGACCCGAGAGTTGCAGATAAAATGATGCAGTTTTTAACGATGGATGGTAATTTTGGTAACGCGGCTTCGCGTTCACATCAATTTGGATGGCAAGCTGAAGAAGCTATAGAGATTGCGAGAACTCAAATTGCCGATTTAGTAAATGCTGATCATCGTGAAATTGTTTTTACTTCCGGTGCAACTGAATCAGACAATCTTGCGATAAAAGGCGTTGCTCACTTTTATAAAAAAAGAGGCAACCACATCATTACTGTCAAGACTGAGCATAAGGCTGTTCTTGATAGCTGTCGTCAACTTGAACGTGAAGGTTTTGAAGTTACATACCTTGATGTTGAGAATGATGGCTTAATTAATATTGAAACTTTCAAAGCTGCAATACGCCCAGAAACGATTCTTGTGTCTGTGATGCATGTTAATAATGAAATTGGTGTGATTCAAGATATCGCAACCATTGGTGAAATTTGTCGCGAAAATAAAATCATCTTTCATGTGGATGCTGCACAGAGTGCAGGTAAAGTTGTAATTGATCTACAGGAATTAAAAGTTGATTTGATGTCATTTTCTGGCCATAAAATTTATGGTCCAAAGGGTATCGGTGCACTGTACGTACAACGAAAGCCTCGTATTCGTCTTGAAGCACAGGCTCACGGTGGTGGACATGAACGCGGAATGCGCTCAGGTACTTTAGCAACCCATCAAATTGTTGCTATGGGTGAGGCCTTTAGAATTGCCGCCCTAGAATTAGAATCTGATGAGCAACGAATTGCCGCATTGAAACAACGTTTGCTTAAGGGCGTTGAAGGTATGGAAGAAGTCCATATTAACGGTAACGAAGAACACAAAATACCGGGCATCGTTAATATTAGTTTCAATTTTGTAGAAGGTGAGTCTCTCATCATGGCATTGAAAGATTTGGCGGTATCCTCAGGTTCAGCCTGTACCTCAGCGAGTCTTGAACCATCTTACGTGCTTCGTGCCTTGGGTCTAGAAGATGAATTGGCTCATAGTTCAATTCGATTTTCCATCGGACGTTTTACCACTGAAGAAGAAATTGATCATGCAATTGACGGTGTGATCCATGCCATCGACAAATTAAGAGAAATGTCACCTCTTTGGGATATGTTTAAAGACGGTATTGATTTATCAACCGTTGAATGGGCGGCTCACTAGAGCCTCATCAGTACAATATTAGGAGAACGAACATGGCGTATAGCGAAAAAGTAATCGATCATTATGAAAATCCACGGAATGTGGGTTCAATGAAAGATGATGATACTGAAGATGGTGTTATCGGCACTGGAATGGTTGGCGCTCCAGCCTGTGGTGATGTAATGAAGCTGCAGATTAGAGTTGATGAACACGGCATTATCGAAGATGCAAAATTCAAAACCTACGGTTGTGGTTCGGCAATCGCATCAAGCTCATTGGTTACAGAATGGGTGAAAGGTAAGTCTATTGATGAAGCAGCAAAAATTCGGAATACTGAAATAGCAGAAGAACTCTGTTTGCCTCCCGTTAAAATACATTGTTCAGTGCTTGCTGAAGATGCAATTAAGGCGGCTGTTGCAGATTATCGTAGCAAGGTAAATCCAGAATCAGATTCTGAGGACTAAACCATGGCGATTACCTTATCTGAACCAGCAGTTGAACGCGTTAAACATTTCTTGGCTAACCGAGGCTCGGGAGTTGGAGTACGTCTAGGGGTAACTACAACAGGTTGTTCTGGTCTTGCTTATGTTATCGAATTCGTCGACAGCGTTAATAATGATGACGAAGTGTTTGAGCAGGATGGTGTGAGTCTGATCATCGACAAAAAGAGTCTGGTCTATCTGGACGGAACCGAAGTTGATTTCGTCAGAGAAGGTCTTAACGAAGGTTTTGAGTTTAAAAATCCCAACCAGAAAGGTGAATGTGGTTGTGGCGAAAGTTTCACTGTTTAAGCTTTATTAGTTAATGATGAGAAGTATCTAAATGATGAGTCAATCTACCAACTACTTTGAACTGTTTAAGTTGCCGTTGGAATTTAAAATCAACCGCCATGAATTAGACCGATCATATCGTACGCTTCAACAAACGACTCATCCTGATCGCTACGTGAATGAAACGAGTGCCGTACAACGACAGGCAGTACAACAAACAGCTCAAAATACAGAAGCCTATCAGGCGCTTAAGTCTCCAGTTCTTAGAGCATGCCACTTATTAACCAGTCTTGGCTATCCTTTTGATTTATCAGCCTACACGGTGAAGGACATCGATTTACTGATGCAACAGATGCAGTATCGTGAGCAGTTAGCCGATATTAAAGAGGCTGCTAATATGGATGATTTGATGGCGTTTTCTAATTCTGTCAAAAAGCTAACCACTGATACTGTTGCAGTACTAGAAGAACAGTTTTCTAAAAATGTTGAAGAACATCTTATTACCATTAAAAATAATGTATGTGAACTTCAATTTCTAAATAAATTAGCTTTCGACCTAGAAGAGGTCGAAGAGCAACTCATGTTTATCGACTAATTGACGGAATTAAAATGTCATTAATGCAAATTGCAGAACCGGGTCAATCACAAAAACCACATCAGAGAAAGATCGCTGCTGGTATTGATTTGGGTACAACACATTCTCTCGTTGCAACGGTGAGAAGTGGTGAAGCAGTTGTCTTGGCAGATCACACCAACCAAAAGTTATTACCCAGTGTTGTAAATTATCCAGAGCAGGGCAGCCCAATTGTTGGACACTCAGCCTATAACTTAGCAGTAAGTGACCCACATAATACCATTGCTTCAGTGAAGCGAATGATGGGGCGTGGCATTGATGATGTTACCCATTTGGGCGCGCAGTTCCCATACCGATTTACCGATAAACGTGATGGAATGCCTGAGCTTATAACGCGACAAGGCATTGTTTCTCCTGTGCAGGTCTCTTCTGAAATTTTAAGATGTTTAGCCTGTCGGACAAAACAAGCTTTAGGTGATGATGTCGATGGCGTAGTGATCACTGTCCCAGCATATTTTGACGATGCTCAGCGGCAGGCTACAAGGGACGCTGCCAGAATCGCTAATTTAACCGTACTCCGATTAATTAATGAACCCACAGCGGCTGCTCTGGCCTATGGTTTAGATAACGATAAAGAGCAGGTAATTGCTGTTTATGATTTGGGCGGTGGTACTTTCGATATTTCAATTTTAAGATTACACAAAGGTGTGTTTGAAGTGTTAGCCACGGGTGGTAATTCTGCACTGGGCGGCGATGACTTCGATCGTAACCTCGCCAATTGGTTGGCTGAGAAGGCTGGTTTGAATGAAAACCCTGACCCTCAGATACAGCGTTATTTATTGAATCAAGCACGAGACATAAAGCAGCAATTATCGGATGTTGAAAGTCTTGACGTTCATTTAGAATATCAATCAAAGTCAGGCTTGTCGGTTCAATGGCAGGGTGAAATTAATCGTACCGTTTTGAATGAGCTCGTTTCTAAATTAATTCAAAAAACGATGATGAGCTGCCGAAGATCATTAAAAGATGCTGAAATTGATATCAGTGATGTTGGTGAAGTGATTATGGTTGGTGGTTCGACTCGTGTGCCTCTCGTGCGCAGTATGGTTGCAGATTATTTCCAAACAGAGCCTCTTGTATCAATCAATCCCGATGAGGTGGTTGCCATTGGTGCAGCACTTCAGGCAGATATATTAATTGGCAACCGTGCAGACAACGAGACTCTTTTACTTGATGTGTTACCACTGTCTTTAGGTATTGAAACTATGGGTGGATTGGTAGAAAAAATTATTCCAAGAAATAGTCCTATACCCGTGAGTCGAGCTCAAGACTTTACAACCTATCAGGATGGACAAACCGGTCTTAAATTACATGTGGTGCAGGGTGACCGAGAAATGGTTAATGACTGTCGCTCCCTTGCCGAATTTAATCTGACAGGGATACCTCCAATGGTTGCAGGAGCCGCTCACATTAGGGTGACGTTCCAAGTAGATGCCGATGGCTTGGTTAGTGTTTCAGCGACAGAGCAGTCAACAGGAATAGAGAGCCACATTGTAGTAAAACCATCCTATGGTCTAACCGATGAAGCCATTATGGAGATGATTAATGCCAGCATGGATCATGCAGAGGATGATATTGCTGCTAGACGTCTCGCTGAAGAGCAGGTGGAGGCTATGCGCCTTGTTGAAGCCAGTAGGGCGGCACTGGCTGAGAACGGTAGAGAATTGCTCTCAGCAGATGAATTTGACGCTCTTGTGAAATCAATTGATGGACTCGAAGCACTCTCGAAGACTGATGATCATCTAGCAATTAAAGATCAACTTGAAGCATTGAATAAAGAATCAGAGATATTTGCTGCAAAGCGAATGAACATTAGTATCAATCAAGCACTTGTTGGCAGTACTGTCGACGAGCTTGCACAGGAAAATCGTTAACATGCCTACCGTAATATTTTTACCCAATGAAGAACATTGCCCCGATGGATTAGTCGCTGAAGGAAAAGTCGGACAAACAATCCTAGATGTTGCATTAGAAAATGACATCGACATTGAACATGCATGTGAGAAATCGTGCGCCTGTACGACCTGTCATATTGTTATTAGAGAAGGGTTTGATGATTTAGAAGAGTCTGACGAACTTGAAGACGATATGCTGGATAAAGCCTGGGGTCTTGAACCTGAGAGTCGTCTTAGCTGCCAAGCATTGCTGACGGACACAAATTTGGTCGTTGAAATTCCAAAGTACACAATAAATCAAGTGTCAGAAGCACATTAGAATAGGAGAGAGCCAATGTGGAAGTGGACAGATTCACTAGATATAGCACTCGATTTAATCGAGGAGCATCCCGATGTAGACCCAAAAACGGTTCGTTTTACTCAGTTAATGGAGTGGGTGTTAGCTCTTGAAAACTTTGATGATGACCCAGATCATTGTGGAGAAAGAATTCTGGAAGCGATCCAATTGTACTGGATTGAGGAGAAGGATTAATTAATTCAAAAGAATTCGAATTTTAGGCTTGTGTTTTTTCAAAAAAACAGTATTATTGCGCCTCTCTCGTTAGCTCAATGTTAACTTAAGATATGGGTTGTTAGCTCAGTTGGTAGAGCATCTGACTTTTAATCAGGCTGTCGCAGGTTCGATCCCTGCACAACCCACCATTTCTCTCACTTAATCTAGTTAAAGGCAATGCTTGTTTGAAATTAGTATTTTATAGCGTTGTTTTATCCTTCTCAGCAATTAACTTCAGATAAATCTCTCGTTTTGTTTTACCAATAGTGGTTAATTCTAATTGTTTAGATGCCTCACGATAGTTTCCTGCTTCAGCTTCTACTACAGCTCTATTTATACGGCTTTCACAAACATCTCTTCGTGTTAACATTGTCAGAGTAAGGGCAATTTGATCAAACAATATTTTCGTTCTTTGACCTGTTTCGCATAAACAATGGAAAAATAATAGTGGAAAGCTTTAGATTTGAACTTAAAAAACCATCATCTCAGCCCATTAATGTTTTACTTGTCGTGTTAATTCGATAGATTCTGATGCAATTCAACCATTGAATAGGCTGTAGCATCATCTAAAAGGATAAATTATGAAGTTCTTAATAGCATCAATCACAGTAATATTATTTACCGTTTCACTTCCGAGTCATGCTGGGGATCTAACCTTAACTACTAAAGATGGTTTTGAATTAAAAACGAGCTACTATCAAAGTAACAAAACTAGTAATCGTGGTGTACTGTTACTACATCAATGTAATTACAACAGAACCATGTACGATGATATTGGTCAACAACTGGCTGATAGTGGGATTCATGCGTTAAGTTTAGACTTTCGTGGTTTTGGTGAGAGTGCGACTGATGAGTTTAATGCTAAGAAAATTCAAAGCTTGCCTAGAGAAGATGGACGTGAAGCTTGGCAAAAAATGACAGAACAATGGCCAAATGATGTGCAATTAGCGTACGATTATTTACAAAGTAAACTTGGGTCCGACGGAGTTGTGGGCGTTGTTGGTGCAAGCTGTGGTGGAACTCAAGCAATTAGATTAGCTAGAGAAAACCCAATTAGTCTCATCGGTTTTTTCTCATCTGGACAAAGAGAGGAAAATATTGCTCAGTACAAGAAGACACTAGCAGACAAGCCAACATTGATTATTGCATCTGAAGAAGATCGTGGTACTTATGAGAGTGCTCAGAAATTATTTGCCGCTACAACTCATGCCAATAGTAAATTTATCGCCTATAAAGGTTCCGCTCATGGATATCCGTTATTAGAGAC
>JAUUZN010000135.1 GCA_030589945.1 Gammaproteobacteria bacterium
CCACGCTATCAACTTCATTCGATTGCTCTTCTAAACTATTCAGCTCACCTTCTTCGTCATTAGTTGCGGTGATCTGCTCATTAATAACCTTGCCACTAAAAACCTGTGTATCCTTTTCCGGCTCGACTTGATTCATCAACAAATAAACGGTGTAGCTCAGCACTAGAGCTAATACCAGAACCAAACCCATCGCAATGTTTCGCCACTGTTGAGATTTTGCCTCAGACGTTAAGCCATGCTCTGTCTTTGGTGCAACGTTTTCGCTACCCATGACCTCTGCGGCAGCCTGTTTGATCACATTGGGACCAATATTCCTACGGTTTTTAGCATAAGCACCGAGCATAGCCCGATCACAAAGCACGTTGATTAATCGAGGGATTCCCCCCGTTTTTCGATAGAGCTCTTCAATGGCCTTTGGCTCAAAGAGCGTATCATTGAACCCCGAGACTTCTAGACGATGGAGAATATAAGACTCCGTCTCTTCAATGGTCAGTGGATTTAGATGAAATCTCGCGGTGATACGCTGCGCCAGTTGTCGCAACTCGTGCTTTGCAAGAATATCCTTTAGCTCGGGCTGTCCAATGAGAATAATCTGTAAGAGCTTCTCTTTATTGGTTTCAAGATTGGTGAGTAGTCTAATTTGTTCAAGAATCTCAGGATCGAGGTTCTGAGCCTCGTCGATCATTAAGATTACTTTAAATCCAGCTGCGTGAGAGGCGAGTAAGAATTCATTCAGAGCATCATTGAGCTGTTTCAATGATGGATTTTCTGGATATGTGACTTGTAGCTCATCACAAACAGTGGCCAGCAATTCGGTGGACGATAATTTTGGATTTAAAATAAATGCTAAGCGCGCTCTTTCAGGCAATTGTTCGAGAAGACACCGACAAACCGTAGTTTTACCTGTGCCCACCTCACCCGTTAGTAGTACAAAGCCGCCACCATCACCCACACCGTAAAGCAGATGCGCCAAGGCTTCCCGATGCTGTTCGCTCATAAACAAATAACGAGGATCAGGTGCTATGGAAAAGGGTTTATCGCTTAGTCCAAAATATTTATCGTACATTTTTTATATCTGACTCATTAATTGTTATTAGATTGATTATTTTAAAAATCTTTATACCGATTATCATTAAACTATGTCAGTCTTTATGCCATTATACGCAGAACCTTATGAGCCACAACTAGAATGAAAATATATCTCGTCGGCGGAGCCGTTCGTGACAAGCTATTAGATTATCCTTTCTCTGAAAAAGATTGGGTGGTTACTGGTGCCTCAGATAAAGAAATGTTGGAACTCGGCTATCAACAGGTCGGTAAAGACTTCCCGGTATTTTTACATCCTACAAGCAAAGAAGAATATGCGCTGGCCCGAACCGAACGTAAATCGGGGCATGGCTATCATGGCTTTGAAGTCCATTCTGATCCCTCAGTCACTTTGGAAGATGACTTATCAAGACGCGATTTAACCATTAATGCCATTGCAAAGGACGAAAATGACAAGCTCATTGATCCCTATGGTGGCGTGGGAGATATCAAAAACAAAATTCTGCGTCATGTCTCTGAAGCCTTTGTTGAAGATCCCGTTCGAATATTAAGAATTGCTCGGTTTGCAGCGCGTTATCATCATCTAGGTTTTACGATAGCCGATGAAACCCTCAATTTGATGCGAAAAATTGTCGATGCTGGAGAGATTGAGCATCTTGTGGCAGAGCGAGTATGGCAAGAAATTGAAAAGGCGCTGTCAGAGCGAAATCCTGAAGTGTTCTTCGAACGCCTACGTGAAGTTGGGGCATTGAAAATTCTATTGCCTGAAATAGACATACTCTATGGGATCCCTAACCCTGCTAATTGGCATCCAGAAATTGATACTGGCATTCATACCATGATGGTGTTGCAGCAGGCTTGTCGACTGACGCCCTTACCTTTGGTGCGGTTTGCGGCCATTTGTCATGATCTTGGCAAAGGTACGACACCTGAAAAGTATTGGCCCAAACATCGGGGTCATGAAGAGGCTGGTGTTAAGGTCATCAACCAACTTTGTGAACGACTCAAAGTACCTAAAGATTTTCGCGAACTTGCCTGTCTCGGTTCACGGTTTCATCTTCATGCACATAAGGCTTATGAGCTCAGACCTGAAACGCTGTTGAAAGTGCTCGAAGCGTTTGATGTTTATCGTCGACCCGAACGTTTTGATTATTATCTCGATATCTGTGAGGCGGATTCTCGTGGCCGAACGGGTTTTGAAGATTTAATTTATATGCAACGCAGTTACCTTGAAGAGGCCAAGACTGTCGTCATTGCCATTACCGCGAAGGATGTAAATGCCCATACCTATAATGACAATAATGACAAAGAGAATTCTTTTCAGGGTAAAGCATTGGGTGATGAAATTAGAAGGTTGCGACTACAGGCTTTGACGCGATTAAAACATCGTAATACAGATTAAATTCCGATGCTTATAAACCGATAACTATATACCGATAATTAACAATAGCAAAACGCCAAGCAGCATTCGATAAATGACAAAGGGTAAAAAGCCAATGCGCTCAATGAGTGATAAAAATAACGAGATGCATGCATAGGCACTTAACGTTGCAACACCCGCACCAATCGCAATTTTCGGCCAGTCTACGGGTGCGGAAGATTGCAGAAGCTCAAGGACTAAAAATCCACCCGCTAGAAAAATCACCGGAATTGACAGCAAAAATGAAAATCGAGTTGCTGCAACCTTCGTAAGGCCTAACATCACACCAGCAGTCATGGTAATTCCTGAACGAGATGTTCCAGGAATGAGCGCAATAGCCTGAGCAAACCCTACGATCATGACATCCTTAAAACGAAGGCTGTACTCATCTCGAGTATTATTTTTTTTCTGATCAACAAACCACAGAAGCAATCCAAAGGTGATGGTTGTGATGGCGATAACAAAGGTACTGCGGAAATTGTTTTCGATGAAGGATTTAAAGAGTAAACCGAAAATTCCTACTGGGATGGTTCCAAGCAACACTGCCCAGGCCAGCTTGGCATCGGCACCAAAGGGTGTGTCGTTCATGACTGATGGCAGACTTTGAAACCAGGCCGTCGTCATGGTTCTCAGTTCCGTGCGGAAATAGATAACGACCGCCACTAGCGAGCCAACATGAACGGCAACGTCAAAGGCTAAACCCTGATCGCTCCAACCTAAAAGTTGTGCGGGTAAGATTAAATGCGCAGAGCTTGAAATCGGTAAAAACTCAGTCAAACCCTGAATTAAAGCCAGTAGTATCGTTTGCAACCAATCCATTATAGTGCACGCCTTAAATCAGAAAATGAAAATCCGATGAGATTCATACTCAGCTCAGCGGATAAATCTTTGGACAGAGCGATGGTTTTAAATAACTCACCCATTTCTTCGGGCATGATGAGTTTGCGAATATGTTGCGCAATTTTCATCTGTGTTTCAGCATTACCCTCAGTCGCTTTTTCAGCGAGTTCAAGAATACCACAACCACTGAGAAAACTTGCCTGATTTGTATAACCCGATACCGATAAACCTGCATCAAAAGCACATTCAGCAACCGCGGTGAAATCTACATGGGCGGTAATGTCCTGAAGACCGGCTAATAACAAGGCCTCATTGTGAGAATGATGTCGATAATGGCAAATTAAGGTTCCTTGGTTGCGCTGAGACAAATAATATTCATGACGTGGATATCCATAATCAATGAGTATGATTAAACCCTGCTCAAGACAACGAGCTAATGACTGTATCCACCCTTCCATGGCAAGATTAACTTCACTTCGATACTGGTTGCACTGCTGCTCATTGAACTCACCCTGATCAAAAATAGCCTTAATCTCTTCTCGCTCAAACCATTGTTTTAGAGCAGGAGATAATATCTGTTTATTTTCAAAGATAAAATCTTCATTTTCATCAAGGGCAACATGAACTTCTGATGGCCCAGAATCGTTCAACTCAAACAAATGAACGGGCATGGCATCAAGCACTTCGTTGGCAAGAATGACACCTTTAAAACCCTCTTTGGGCATTTGATCTAACCAACAAATTTTATCGAATAAATGTGGAATGTCTTGTTGCAACAACTGCTGTTGACGCTGCTTGAGATCAGCTGAGATTTCAATAATGAAATACTGCTCAGGTATACTGTCTTCAATTTCGAGTTGCTTTAGGATGTCTCTCGCCAGTGCTCCAGTACCCGCTCCAAATTCTAAAATGGAGCCGCCTGTTTCTCGCAATACTTGCGCACACTGCCTTGCAAGAGAATAACCAAAAAAGGGTGATATTTCGGGTGCAGTAATGAAGTCGCCCGACGCACCGATTTTTGCTGATCCAGCGCTCTAATAACCAAGGCCCGGTTGATGTAATAATTGCTGCATTACTTCATGAAACGGTAAGGTGCCATCCATGAGTTGTTGTTTGATATGAGCGTATAGTTTTTCACTGTGCGCCACAGCCGCTTTTGAGGGTTCAGGAAGATTTCCTAAGCTTTGGATCTGTTGGTTGATTCGTTCGGCGTACAACATTGGAAATACTTTACACTCACTTATTTATAAATCACTCTTATAAAAACAAGTTTTAAACTTCTGCTATAAAAGACGTTATACTCATTGACATAAATTATGCGGGTTAATATTCTGCAACCTATAGCCGCAGAGAGTATAGATACAAGGTAAGTGATGCAAGCATGAATGATGATAATTCAATATCAGGACAAAATGGAGCTGCGACATCTGCGGCAGATCTTCCCGGTGAGAATCCTGCTGCTTTACCTGTTGCTTTACCTGTTGCTTTAATTACAGGCGCAGCCCGTCGCATTGGCGCTGAGATTGCGCGACTGTTACATCACAATGGTTATCGAATTATTATCCACTGCAACAACTCCATTGGAGAAGCGCAGCAATTGGCTGATGAATTAAACGCCCAACGAAATAACAGTGCTATTGTCATCGCTGCAGAACTTGCAACAGAAGAAGGTTGTGAGTATTTGATGTCAGAAGTGCTCTCAGTTGATGGTCCATTTGAAGGCCGGCTCAATGTACTCATCAATAATGCTTCAGTCTTTTATCCAACTGCCTTTTATCCAACTACAGATGAAGAAGCAACGGATGAGCAGTGGCAGCAATTGTTTGCAACAAATTTACGGGCGCCATTTTTGCTTGCTCAAAAGGCCGCCGCTACTTTAAAAAAATCCTCTGGTTCAATCATCAACATCACTGACATTCATGGTGAGCGACCACTCAAAGGTTATTCTATTTACTGCATGACGAAGGCGGGATTGATTTCTATGACTCGCTCTTTATCAGAAGAATTAGCTCCAAATGTAAGAGTTAATGGAGTCTCACCGGGAGCTATTATGTGGCCGGAAGCAGAAATTGATGATCAAGAGAAGCAGAAAAAGGTGCTTGCTAAAATACCATTAGGTCGTATGGGTGCGCCAAGAAATATTGCGGGGACTGTTTTGTTCTTATTGGAGAATACTTATATTACCGGTCAAATCATTAAAGTGGACGGCGGTCGCTCAGTATAAGTCTATTTACGTTATTATTTACATTCTTATTCACGTTCTACCTGCCAAAGATTTTGTTCACTCTCATAAGCCTTCCATTGCTGTTCAAATGTAAGTCCTGTGACAGGATGTTTTCTCTTGGCAGCAATTATGGATAATGGCCACAATACATAGGCATTCTCTAAAATTTCACCTCGGGGTAATCCAATGGGCGATTCACAGATGCGATCGCCAAACAGTAAGATATCAATGTCTAAGGTTCGAGCACTAAATTTAGGATCAGCGCGATTGCGGCCCGAAGCATCTTCGATGGATTTATTAATTAATATAACGGCTTCCAATGATTTGTCAGTTTCAACAGCCACTACAAGGTTAAAAAAATTATCGCCGGTGAAACCGATAGACTCACTTTCGAACGTAGGTGATATGAGTAAATCACCAAATTCATTCTCCAGACTCGCAATAGCATCAGCAATTGCCTGCTCGCGATTGATGTTACTGCCTAATCCTAAAAATACCGTTGTCATTTTAAAGAGCTGCCTTAAACATGATTACTTCGTTCAATAACGAGACCGACATCTTTGGAGCCACGAAGTGCGCCGGGCTTGCTCACACGTAAACGAAGCCAAGGTACAGGGAATTCGTCGAGTACAATTTCAGAGATCTTCTCCGCCATAGTCTCAACCAATTGAAACTCACTGGCTTCTACAAACGAGATAATGCGTTTACCAATTTCTTTATAATTTAGCGCATCCTTAATATCATCGGACAGGGCAGCTGCTCGAATATCGGTTTCCATCTCTATGTCGATGCTCACCGTCTGTTTAATTTTCCGTTCCCAATCATAAATGCCAATGATGGTTTGAACTTCGAGTTCGCGGATATAAACGATGTCTTTTCCTACACTATTACTGGGAATTGTCATTATTGAAGTTCAGATTTAACTGCCGATTTATTATGAGAAGGGTTATACTAAATCACGCCTGTTATTTAGCCAAGTGATTGCTAGCTTTTATTTAAAATTGTAGATTTGAAAAGACATGCCACTTATTGAAATTATTGTTGTTATTGGAGCCTATCTAACAGGTTCGATATCGTCAGCGATTATTATCTGCAATATGATGAGCCTCGACGATCCGCGAACCTGTGGTTCAAACAATCCTGGTGCGACCAACATGTTAAGACTCGCAGGCCGTAGAGCCGCAGCCATGACTTTTGTTGCCGATCTACTCAAAGGTGTCATCCCCGTACTGGTTGCACAATACCTCGATTTCAACGTTCTGTGGATGAGCGCAGTTGTGGTCGCAGCATTCTTAGGTCACTGCCTGCCCATATTCTTTTCCTTCCACGGTGGTAAGGGTGTAGCAACGGCCTTTGGTGCAATCGCCACCATGAATTGGCAGATTGGAATCATTTTATTCATTGTCTGGTCTATGGTATTTTTGATTTTCAGAATTTCATCAATAGCAGGCATTAGCTCTGCTATCACCATTCCCATTGCAACCTGGTATTTATCAGCAGAAAGTTTCTTGCCGATGACCATCATGGCACTGCTGATGATCTGGCGTCATCAGGATAATATTCGAGCATTGATTGCAGGGAATGAACAGAAATTTTAGGCTACTCTAACACTTAGGCTATATTCGCAGCATCAAGTTCCGTAAGTGGCCATCTGGGTCTGGCTTTAATGGCAAGATCGGAACGCTCACCCGCTTTAAACCTCAAATAACCCGCATAAGCAATCATCGCACCATTGTCTGTGCAGTATTCTGGTCTTGGATAAAATACCTGACCGTCCATTTCTACCGCCAATTGTTCAAGGCGCTCTCTAATTTGATGATTTGCACTAACACCACCAGCAACAACGAGTCTTGTAAGTCCCGTTTGAATCATTGCACGTTTACACTTTATAGCCAGCGTTTCACTCACCGCATCTTGAAAGGCATAGGCGATGTCTGCATTGGTTTGCGGTTCGCCATCTGAATCACGAATGGTGGTTGATGCAAAGGTCTTCAGCCCACTAAAGCTAAAATCTAAGCCGGGACGGTTAGTCATGGGCCGAGGAAATTTATAAACACCAGCCCGCCCTTTTTTAGCAAGTGCTGATAACGCAGGCCCACCGGGATAGCCAAGACC
>JAUUZN010000110.1 GCA_030589945.1 Gammaproteobacteria bacterium
TCAGCTAGAGAACTGAGCATTTGAAAGTAGTAGACGTTTCGACGATCCCAACCGCGAATAGCTCCACCCGACAGAGGAAGTTCTGGATTGGTGATCACCCGATCCATATCAAATGACTGATGCACACCCAAACCGTCACAGGTTGAGCAGGCACCAGCAGGATTGTTGAAGGAAAATAGTTTTGGCTCAAGCTCTGCAATACTGTGACCACAGACAGGACATGCAAATCGAGCTGAGAACAGTAAGTCATCACCGTCTTCTTCCATAAATGCGAGTTTGGCTAAGCCTTCAGACAAATGTGTTGCTGTCTCAAATGACTCGGCGATACGAATTCGTGCGTCTTCTTTAATCTTTAATCGATCGACGACAACATCAATGCTGTGTTTTTTCTTTGGGTCAAGGGTAGGCATTTCTGCAAGCTCAACCACATAACCATCGACTCTTGCTCGGATAAAGCCTTGAGCGAGTAACTCTTGAATAAGTTGTAAATGTTCACCTTTGCGCTCTTGGATAATCGGTGCCATGACCATGACTTTAGTGTCTTCGGGCAGGGCGAGTGCCTGATCAACCATCTGACTAATACTTTGAGCTTCTAATGGTTTGTTGTGCTCAGGGCAGTGTGGAATTCCTGCTCGAGCAAATAAAAGTCGCAGGTAGTCGTATATTTCGGTGATTGTACCGACTGTCGAACGAGGGTTATGGGAAGTCGATTTTTGTTCGATGGAAATGGCCGGTGATAAACCCTCAATGTGATCCACATCAGGTTTTTCCATCAATGACAAAAATTGTCTCGCATAGGCAGAAAGCGATTCCACATAGCGTCGCTGACCTTCAGCGTATAGAGTGTCAAAAGCGAGTGATGATTTTCCTGAGCCAGACAGACCAGTAATGACAATAAACTTGTCCCTTGGCAGGACCAGATCTATATTCTTTAGGTTGTGGGTACGAGCCCCGCGTACTTCGATACTATCCATTGATTATTCTTTATGTGTTTATTTTAGCAAAGCTGTTAGTATAACTCCGTCTTTAGAATCAAGCTAAACTAAATTACCTTTTAACATGAAATTAACCTCCCTAGAAAGAAAAGCAGCCATATCACTCGCAGGAATCTATGGTCTGAGAATGTTCGGATTGTTTTTAGTCATTCCCGTTTTATTTCTGCACGCTCAAAACTTGGTCGGTTTTACGCCCTTACTCGCGGGACTTGCTATTGGCATTTACGGACTGGGTCAGGCTGTGTTGCAAATTCCCTTTGGCTACCTTTCTGATCGAATAGGGCGAAAGCCTGTCATCATCTTAGGATTGTTGATATTTGCATTCGGCAGTGCGGTGGCAGCAACGGCAGAAACACTTAACGAACTCATTATTGGACGTGCTCTACAGGGATCGGGCGCAATCGCAAGCACCTTAATGGCTTTGGCTGCTGATCTTAGTCGTCCTGTCCTGCGCTCAAAAATGATGGCAGTGATTGGCGCGACCATTGGCGCTTCCTTTATTATCGCGCTGATATTAGGACCATGGCTATCAGGAATTATAGGTATTTCAGGATTATTTTGGTTAACGGCAGCATTAGCAATTGTTGCTATCGGAGTTGTTAAATGGGTGACTCCTTCAGCTGATTTGAGAACTGGAAATTTGGCGGTACTTCCTGCCAAGCAGCAACTCAAACAGGTTCTATCAAATCCACAGTTACTCAGAATGGATTTAGGTATCTTTTTACTGCATTTATTTCTAACCGCTATCTTTGTTATCTTGCCCAGTCAAATGATAGAGAAGGGGCATCTACTCGAATCCCATTCATGGACGTATCTTCTGCTTATTCTGGGCGGGTTTTTAATTATGCTACCGGCGCTGATCGCCGTAGAAAAATATAAGGCGCATCGTACGGGATTTGCTGCAGCGGTGATTTTGTTAATTTTAGGCAATCTGTCAATGGGCTTAATCGACAGTCTTCTTGGGTTATTGGTTGGAATGGGTCTATTTTTTATCAGCTTTAATTTTTTAGAAGCGAGTCTACCTGCATTGGTTTCCAGACAATGCAGTGAAGAAAGTCGCGGTACCGCTATGGGTGTTTATTCCACCTCTCAGTTCAGTGGCGCATTTTTAGGTGGTGGACTGGCTGGACTGATACTGCAATATGGAAACGCAAGTTTGATATTTTTATCACTCGCGGCTCTGTCAGTTATGTGGTTATTCGCTATTTTTGGTATGAGAACTGTGACGGACTGACGTTAACCACTATCAAGACTTAGCAATCTCAGTAGTAAACTAAGGTCAATATCTCGCAATAATCGGAGTAACTCTCGGTGTTTTTTAACTGATAAGATGTTATTCTATGTGCAATCAATATTTAACAAATTTAGGAGCAAAACATGGCCAGTCGTGGTGTCAATAAAGTCATTTTAGTAGGTAACTTGGGACAGGATCCTGAAACAAAATATACGCCGAATGGCGGAGCAATTACGACCATTAGTATTGCGACCAGTGAATCATGGAAAGACAAAAATTCTGGTGAAACCCGTGAGAAGACTGAGTGGCATCGAGTGGTGTTTTTTGGAAAGCTTGCTGAAATAGCTGGGGAGTATTTGAAAAAAGGTTCTCAAGTCTATGTTGAAGGTAAATTACAAACGCGTAAATGGCAAGACAAGTCTGGACAAGATCGCTATACCACTGAGGTCGTCATCGATGGATTCAACGGTAGCATGCAAATGCTTGGTAGTAGAGGTGGTGATGATCGTCAATCAGGCGGTGGAGGATACCAACAGCAACAAAATCAGCAGACTACGCAATCGGCTGCTCCAAGTGCGCCCCAGAGTGCCCCAAGCTCACAGCCTGCTCCTCAAATGGCAGCAGACACGAGCTTTGATGATGATATTCCGTTTTAGGTATTCCGAGTTGATATTAAAAATATCATCTTAAAATCAACCATCAAAAAAGCCTCTATATTCAGAGGCTTTTTTTGTTTAAATTTAAACGCTGGTATGGCTCAAAATCCTTTATTTGCCTGAGTATTCAGATTAATATTTATGAATTCTAGCAACCTCATTAGGCTTATTATTAATACCAATTATGTACACAAATCATCTTGATCAACTCATTAATTTTCAGCCTAATTCACCATTGCAAAAATTAGATGATCCTTGGCTTGAACAATTTAATGTCTCAGTTTCAATCAAGCGTGATGATTTAATAGACCCCATTGTATCCGGTAATAAATTCCGTAAATTAAAATACATACTTAGCCAATATGATGGGAAAAAATATGCAGGCATCGTCAGTTTTGGTGGTGCTTGGTCGAATCATTTGCACGCATTGGCACATCTCACTCAACATTATAAGATTCCAATGACAGCACTGGTACGTGGTGAAAAGCCAAAGGTTTTGAGTGATAGTTTGCTAGATATTGATAAAACTGGAGCAAAAATTGAATTTGTGAATAGAATTGACTATCGAGACATTAGAGCTCTTTCTCTGTCTGAAGAACTGTGTCGTCATCCTAGATTAGCTGATTATCAAGATTTTTTTATAATTCCTGAAGGCGGATACAGCGGTGATGCCTTAGCAGGAGTTGCTGATATAGCGATTGAAATCTGTGGTGAAAATAAAACCTTTGATGCTCTTTATTTAGCCTCTGGAACCGCAACCACACTCGCGGGACTTTGCATCGGTTTTGCTGAAGAACCCAACATTGAATTAGTGGGAGTCGCTGCAATAAAGGCTGCAGGAAGTTTGACTGATAATGTCCAACAACTTCTCAGACAACAAACAAAGCGCTATACAACAAACTATTGTGTAAATGATGATTTTCATTGCGGTGGTTTTGCAAAAACAAACAATGATTTGACTCAGTTTATGCTCGGTATATACCGACGGACCGGTTTGCTAACAGAGCCTGTCTATACGGGAAAAGCATTATTAGCCCTTTACCACAATATTGAAAATGGCATCATTAAAGAAGGTTCGAACGTCCTATTTTTACATACCGGTGGCCTCCAAGGTTTGAGAGGATATCGAGACAAATGTATTGATGAACTGATTGCTGCACTGCCTAAAGTTGATAATTACAGGCATCTTGCTAGCTAAATTATGGTGGATTGATGTTGCCTGTGACTCGCATTTATCCTATGCTGCGAATCGGATTTTAATATTGGATCAGAACAACCGATGGAAAATAGCCCAGAAGATCAAAAAATAGAAAATAATGCTCCTCAGCAACCTCCACAGATTAAATCCTGTACCGCTGCGGATGGTGTTAAATGGATAAGCCATAGTTTTAGTTTATTTTCAAAAAATCCAAGCATTTGGATTGTGATGCTTATCATTTATATAGGAATCAGTTTTCTGCTAACCAAAATTCCACTATTAGTCTTTCTTTCAACTTTGCTCGGTCCCGTGTTCAGTGCTGGTTTCGTTAGTGCTGCCAGAGGTGTAGATCAAAACCAAGCCTTAGAAATAGACCATCTGTTCAATGGATTTAAACAACAATTCAAGACACTCTTTCGTCTAGGGATAATCTATTTTGCAATCAACATAGTAATTATCGCTATCGTTACCGTCCTTTTAGATTCATTTGTTGAAAGCGATGCCCTCGATAAGATTGGAAATGCGACCACTCAGCAGGAATTGGAGCGTATATTAACCGAGTCGCCAGAATTGCTTGCAGGGTTAATGAAAGCGCTGATGATTGGTCTGATACTTTCCATTCCGCTGATCATGGCGAGTTGGTTCGCACCCTCATTGATTATGTTCAATCAGATGACAGCACTCAAAGCGATGAGTTTGAGCATCACCGCCTGCAATAAAAATATGGTGGCTTTTTTAGTCTATGGTGCGCTGATGATACCGTTGATGATTCTTGCGGTACTGCCTCTAGGATTAGGATTGTTGGTGATTGTTCCCGTGGTGTTTATTAGTCAATACAGTAGTTACAAAACTATTTTTTCTGAATCAGAACCTAAAAATGACGAAGGTGTGTTCATCGTTTGATCAACACACCCTCAAAGGTCGTTATTTTTAGTGACAATCTCTACACCTTATAGTGAGTGGCCTGTGCTTGAAGTTTTTTAGCATCAGAGCAGTTTTTAATGCTTTTTTGGTCCATCACATACACTAGATCGACACGTTTACCTTCTTTATCTGTACCACCTTTAACCATCAGAGTAACCCATTCGGAACTCTTAAGTGCACGCAATGATTGCCCGTAATCACAAACCGTCTCAAAAATTGCATCTATCGCATCTTTTGAACGCTCTGCACGTTTTAAGTTTCGCTCAACCTTATAAGAGTTTAAGGACTGACTATATTCAGTTTCATATTTTTTAAGTTCAGCGTCCATTGCAGCCAGTTCACTTTCAAGTTTAGCTCGTTCTTTCTCTTCCTCAACATGTCGCAATTCTCTTTGCAATTTATACAGGGTGCGGCGAGATTCTCTTTGTTGCTCTCTAATATTTCTTAAAGACTCCTGAAGTTCATTATTTCGCTCAGGACGTTCAGGAGGTTGAAAAATTTTAGGTACATCTTCGCCCCACTCTTCTAACTCGACACTTTCAAGGGCATTGCTGATAATCTCAGGAATATCAAGCTCAAGTCTACCACCGTCCCATGAAGCCAAGCCTGGAATCCCAAAACTCCCTAGTCCGTTAAGTTGGATAGTAAATAGATAACCCTGTTTGGCCAAATAGGTCCCCGAAATTCTAGGCGTTCCTGGAAAATCTTTGTCCGATGACTCAAGACTAGTTTCAATAATTTTACTCATCACTCGAATATCTTTTTGAGATTTTGAGACGTCAATGGTTTTAGCCGTCAGACCAACCCCCACTAGAGAAGAGATTCCTAGAGCCAGTAAAGTTTGTTGCGCTAGCGTTGAAAATTTCATAATTATTCCTATTTAATTTTAAATCGTTTTGTTGACTTATTTCTGAATTGACGCGTAGATAGTTTTTATATCTTCGCGGTCTTGAAGTTGTGAATCAGTAATCTTCTGATATCGATTCTTCGAGCGTTTAATGTCTATAGAACGCTGATCTACAAAGTAGCTGGTTAATTGATTCAGATCTTGACGGCGTTCATCTCTGTTGTATTGAAGTGCCGCGGTTAATACTTGCTGACTTTGTACAAGTTGTTTATTTTCAAATTCTAAGAACCGATGATCTAAATAGGAAACCTGTTCTGCTTGCCAATCATCAAGGTGCTGATTCATTTGTCTCTGCACAGTGACCTTATCAAATTGTTCTCCAAAATTAATTTGGTAGCCATCTGAATTACTGATGAATTGAACGCGAAACATGACTAAGAATATTGCGGCTACTGAAGTTGCGAATGAAAACCAGTTCATCCACTCAATAGGTTTCTGTCGAACGCGAGCAGCAAAGGCAGTACGGTGCCAATCTGGAGTGTCTTCGTCGACCCAATGGCTTTTTGCTGAGCGTAGATCCTCAAGGCTCAACAAAGAGACTTGCAATTGATCGGATGCTTGTATCGCCTCATGAATTTGCTGATTTTGTCGATCAGTCAATTTACCATCTAAATAATCTGGTAGTAGGGCGGCTATTTCTTCATATTGCATGTGGAACCTCCACTGTTTTGCGTAAATTTTGTAGTGCGCTATAAAATCGAGTTTTTGCTGTATTGGCAGATAACCCTGTGAAACCTTCTATCTCATCAAAGGTCATGCTCTGAAATAATTTCAACTCAACCACCTGTCGCTGCTCTTGGGATAAACTTGAAAGCATTTCTAAAACACTTCGGTTTTCTTGATTACGATGAACGTCTTCTTCTGCAGATTGAGTAGATTTAAGAATCTCAGTATCCGTTGCTGAGGTTTGCGCCAATGGATTAGTATTTCGACGCCTTAAAAAATCGGTACAACGGTTACTAGCAATTCTAAATAACCAAGCTTGAAAAACACCATCGCCTCGATAATTAGGAAGATTTCTAAACACAGCAAGAAACACTTCCTGGACTAGGTCCATAGCCTCATCAGTAGCTCCAGTCATCCTTAAGCTATAGTTATAGATACGTTTTTCATATCGCTTCACCAGCTTCACCCAAGCTTTTTCTTGTCCGGCGAGGGCTTTACGTATCAGTTTTTCATCATCATCAAATATCATGTTTGTCCATTTGTTGAGTCACATTGTTCATCTCTATTATCTAATGTCGCAGTAGGGCACGAAATAGTTTGAATTATGAAGATTATTCTCATTTAAAAGAGAACTTTATATCATTTTCCAAACCCCATTATGCAGTATAAATTTCAAATTAGAGTTTATTCAAGTACATAATCCAGTTAGTATGGATGGTTCGGGGTTATGAAAAAACAATAACAAAACGATAATAAACCAAATAAAAAGGGATTACAGATGGTTGAGCAGACCGCGCTAGTGACTAATGATGCAGTCATATTTGGCATACTTGCATTGATGCTAGGATTAGTTTTTAAGACATCGAATAGTGAAAGACCATTCTTCAAGAAGTTTTATAGTGTTGTTCCAGCACTTTTACTGTGTTATTTTTTACCTTCACTACTCAATACCTTCAATGTTGTTGACGGTGAAACCTCAAAAGTTTATTTTATCACATCCCGATACCTTCTCCCTGCAAGCCTCGTGTTATTAACCTTAAGCATTGATTTTAAACGAATTATTGCTCTAGGGCCCAAAGCATTAATCATGTTTCTCACCGGAACCGTTGGTATTGTTATTGGCGGCCCACTGGCTATTCTCATTGTTTCCATGTTTAGCCCTGAAACCGTGGGTGGCCAAGGCCCTGAAGCCGTTTGGCGGGGAATGACCACCATTGCAGGCAGTTGGATTGGTGGCGGAGCAAATCAGGCAGCAATGTATGAAATGTACGATGTCGGAGACAAAATGTTTTCAGTCATGGTGACCATCGATATCATTGTCGCCAATTTATGGATGGCAGTTTTACTCATCATGGCTGCTAAAGCAAAGCAGCTTGATGAAAAAATTGGTGCTGATACCTCAGCACTCGATGATTTGAAAATAACGGTTGAAGCATTTCATGCAAAAATTACCCAAGTCCCTCAATTGCATAACCTCATGTATTTAGTAGCAATTTCGTTTGGCACGGTGGGTTTTGCACATTTATTTGCCGATTTTATTGCCCCTTGGATTTCAACAAATTACCCAGGATTGAGCGTTTATAGCTTAGATAGTAAGTTCTTTTGGTTGATTGTTACTGTGACAACCGTTGGGCTCATTATGTCAACAACAAAACTACGTCAACTTGAAGGTGTGGGCGCATCTAAAATGGGCTCTGTATTTATCTATCTACTTGTCGCATCCATTGGTATGAAGATGGATATTCTGGAAATATTAAATCATCCAGAACTATTTCTTGTAGGGTTTATTTGGATGGCCGTTCATGCGGGATTATTATTGACCGTAGCGCGATTTATTAAAGCACCAACCTTTTACATGGCCGTGGGTAGTCAGGCGAATGTCGGTGGTGCAGCATCTGCACCAATTGTTGCGGCTGCATTTCATCCATCACTTGCGCCAGTTGGAGTGTTACTAGCGGTCCTTGGTTATGCGCTAGGTACTTATGCTGCGTATTTCTGTGGCCAGTTAATGAGAATGGTTGCACCGGTTTAGTCGATAGGTTTCTAGTAAAAGGGAACGGGCAAAAAAAAGGGATTACTGATAAATCAGTAATCCCAAAAATAGAAGGTATTAAATCATTAAGACCTTCTAACTAATGTAACTGTTACTCAGCAGAGTATGAACGATTGCTTGAGCGTTTGAAAGAACGAGAGTTTATCACCAAGTGTTGGACGTGATTCAGGCTTTCTAATCGCATAAAATTACGACTATTCTCATTAATTCTTTCAAGATTTGCTATCTCATCTTCAATCTCATACGCGAGAGATTTTCCAGCAGAGTTCCAATCAGCCTTCATGCTAATGTTTAGTTCTGTCTGAATGTTTGAATTTAATTGTGTATTACCTTCTTCAGCCACCACTGTGGGGCTAACTGCAGATAATAATGTTGCTAATATAACTGTTAATGTTTTCATATCTTCACCTCCTCGTGAAGGGTTGGTTTTCTACTATCAGGGAACCCACCTTGGGCTCGGAAGGAAATATAAGGATTATCTGTAAAGCATTCAAACGATCATTTATAATGTCTATCATTAGGAAAACTAATGTATAAAAACCCCTTAAATAACAATGAGATAGGTTTTCTTTAAAAACATATGAGACGTCGCCTTCCGCCATTAAATAGTTTGCGTACCTTTGAGTCTGCTGCTCGACTATTGAGTTTCACAAAAGCATCCGAAGAATTATTTGTCACTCAGGCTGCCGTTAGCCACCAAATTAAGCATTTGGAGGAATTCCTCGGTGTTGCTTTGTTTCATCGAAAAAATAGAAAGCTTTCATTAACGGAAGAGGGGGCTGAGTATTGGCCTAAAATCAAAGATATCTTCGAGCAACTTAGAACGGCTACAGATGAACTCCAAA
>JAUUZN010000178.1 GCA_030589945.1 Gammaproteobacteria bacterium
CCAGCTCATTATGTGGTTGGGGTTCAATGGCATCCTGAGTGGCAATTTGAAAATAATGATTTTTCAGTCGCACTCTTTAAATCTTTTGGTGATGCAGTCAGGAAATATAGTCTGCTTCGTTGCTAAAAATAAGTTGCTAAAAACAAAAAAGGCGCATTAAGCGCCTTTTTCTTTAACTGAACATTGTTAAAATGTGAAGTGAGTAATTAATCCCAATCCATACTTAAACGGACACCAAAGGTACGAGGTCGACTTGGACCCCAATAGTGAGAAGGCACGATACCACCGTTGTTGTTCATTCCATCCCAATTAAATTCATCGGTGAGATTTTCCACATAGGCTTGAACACGCCAATTAGAGTTAGATTGATATCCAAGTCTAAAGGCCATTTCTGCTGAAGAATCAATCTTGGTTGATGCTAAGTTTTCCCAGCCGCGACCACGTTCAGATTCCCAGAATACTTCAAAGCTTGTGGTAATTGCTGCGCCATCATCCAATGGAAATTCGCCATCGATGACTGCCGCACCTGAAAATTCAGGAGCCCAAAATAGTGGGCTACCTTCACATCCATCAGCATCTTCAAGTCCACAAATATCCTGTAACTTATTTGCTTCGCTGTCTAAATAACTCAGTGCGAGGTAGAAATTAAAGTTTTCAGATAATGATGCGCTGATTGTACCTTCAAGTCCCATTGCTTCTGCTTCACCGACATTTTTCACAATCGATGCACCATTTGCGAAGACTACGACCTGCAAGTCTTGGTATTCATAAAAATAACCGGTGATATCGACCTTAGCTTTACCATTAAACCAGGTGTCCTTATAGCCAATTTCATACGAATCTACAATCTCAGGATTAAATACATTGGGTAGAAATCCATCAGCCATGGTCAAATCTGAATTACCAAGAGCAGAATCACCATTTGCATTATTGTCTAAATTGAAACTACCAAACCCACCTGATTTATAGCCTTCTGTATAGCTTGCGAAAAACATCATATCTTCCTCAGGCTTCCATCGAGCTAAAATACGGGTTGAAGTATTAGTCCATGTTTCAGTCTTGGTGAGAGGTCCATCTGTTGAAAAACCATAGGCCCAGTACGGTCCTAATTCGCTTTCAGGTGTAGGGACATCATTGGAAAACTTTTTCTCATCACTGGTGTATCGAAGACCAAATTCAATATCAAATTGATCATTGATGGCATAGGATAAATTCACATAAGTTGCCCAACCTGAATACTCACCTTTAATACGATTAGTTTCTGTCAGAGTTCCGTCAGCACTGGGTGAAAAGGAATAACCATAGTAGGCATAAAGGTCTTCACAACCGGTAAATCCATTGCCAGGATAGTAATAGTTTCCATAGTATTGGCACATGGCATCTTCAGATGCGATGAAACTGAACTGAGTATCAATGTTTTCTTTATAAAATGAAGCACCCGCGTACCATTGTAGTGGGCCTTCAGAATTTGAGTTTAGGCGCAGTTCTTGTTGAAAGTAATCACCGGTTTGATCTTGAGTATAATTTGATACATTCAGTGGAGTTCCATCGTAGTCTTCACTGTAATAATAATCATGATCTTTAAAACCAGTATTTGAATTAAGAGTTGCAAAGCCAAGATCATATTCAATATGCAAACCGAGGTTAGTCACCTCAGCCTGATCTTGTGCACCAGCATATAGGTCACTATCAAATTCAATCGAATTTCTATCACCACGAATGGTTACAGGGCCTAAGCTGTCGTCGAAAGCATCCCAAATATCTCCAGAATCGATTGCTCGATATACAGTACCGGGTTTGTCACGGTCTTCATACTCAACCATCGTTTCGACTTTGAGTTTATCTTTCTCATAGGTTGTTGACCATCTAAAGGCTGTGGTCTTGCCGTCTTCGATAGCATCAGTAGAAAACTGATTTTCAGCGTAGCTGTCTTCACCCTGGATAATCCCTGCAAATCGCATGGCAAAATTATCACTGACCGGTACATTTACAGCACCTGATGCTGAATATCGTCCACCGTCCGCGATGTCGAGATTAATAGAGCCCTCGGTGACATCAATTTCAGCTTTGCGAGTATGAACACTGACCGCTCCTGCAATTGAGTTACGACCAAATAGGAAGCCCTGTGGTCCACGTAATATTTCAGCTCTGTCCATATCAAATAGAGTGCTGACTGCAGAACCGTTACGGCCTTCATAAAGATCATTTTTGAAAAAAGCTGTTGATGGGTCGCCACCAATACCGAAATCTTGAGTCCGAATACCACGAACGCTAATGGCATCAATGAAACTATCTTGGCTGTTGCCAGTAATGCCTGGAGTGTACGAAACCAAGTCCTTTACGTCGGTCATATTGACCTCATCCATGAATTCTCCTGAAATAGCGGTAATCGCTAATGGAACGTCTTGAATGGATTGGCTACTTTTAGTAGCAGTTACGGTGATGACTTCATCGCCGATTGCTGCATAAATAGGCGCTGAGACAACGGTAGCAATGATGGCAGCAGATACTGCGTCAGCAAGTGCACTGCGATGAATGCTGCTGTTGCGTTGATTTTGGCGTTTAACAGATTTATGAATCATTAGTTTCCCCAAGTTCTGTATTAGTATTATTTCTTAATTAGTATTCGATAGTTTTTACCCAGACTAACACCCAGATTATCCAATCGCATATGTTAATTAAATACCCCCATTGTGTAGGTCAAGAATGTAGGTCAAGAATGCCAGCCTGTTTCAAGCTGTCATACATAGGCTTTAACTGCGTTTCATAATTCAACCATCTCCCAATGGAGCGAGTATGTGCCGGTTCGCGGACCTGAACCGCACTGGCCGTTGATACTGTAGAGTCTTGTTGATGAAAGTTCAAACATTCATCCTGCCAAGGTAACTCAAGATAATCGAGTAGTTTTCGCGCATTAGGCTCAAGATTTCGAGCTGTATTTTCATAACTAATGTCAAAGATTTGACCGGGAAAACGCTCGTGCCACGTTTCCATGAGATGACGATAACGTGCATGATGACGTGCCATTTCCTGTTGATCGTAGGAATGCAAATAGGCATCTGCGAAGAGTTGTTTGAAACTCGAAAAACAGGCGTCCATAGGATTTCTTACAAGATGGACGATTTTAGCATTTGGCAATGCTTTGAGTATGAGAGGGATCAACATGTAATTTTGCGGTAGCTTATCGACAAACCGAGCCGTTGTGCCACGCATTTTACTGGTTGTTTGTAGATACATATTGGCGATTTTTAAGCTATCTAGCTGTTTTGCGTTACTAAAGAGCTCTGAAGAGAAACGCTTGGGATTTTTATAATGACTCAGTCGCCTCAATGCCAAACCAAACTGCTGCAGTTCTCCTGCTGATGTTACGTCAGAGTGACTGGTAATAATGCGCTCAATTAAAGTGGTTCCCGTGCGCGGTTGACCCAGCACAAATATAGGTGATTGATCAGCATGACCGCTATTATTTTCATCAAGCCATTGTGCTGTAAAGTTTTCTTTAAGGTAGTCAAACATTTCAATTTCAGATTGCTCATCGTACTCAACCGTGGAACGGCGTGCAGCAGCCCCCGAACTGAAACAATCAAAGGCTGAATCCCACTGCTGTAAATCTTCATATTCTTTACCCATGGCATAGAGGTAAAAAGCCTTGGCACGGGGATCGGTATTTTGATCACTGAGTTTTTTCATTTCATCAATGTGGGCTTCATCCTTGGCTTTTAAAGAAGTGGACATCGCCCAATGGGCCTGTGGGCTATTGGGCTGAACTTTGATCACATCTCGAAAGATAATCTGTGATGTTTTGGTGTCACCGTGAAATACAAGATTGTTTGCTAGGTTGAGCATAAAAGGAGGATGATTAGGACGTGTGGTGTTCGCTCGTGCGAAAAACGCTTTTGCAACTCCGTGTTCACCCATTTGAGATAAAACTGTTCCGATGAGATCCAGTACCAGAGGATCGTCGGTTTTAATACGGCGAGTTTCCCGAAGGGCATTATCCGCAAGATTAACCTGTCCTTCACTCATATACAGTTTTGCAAGATGTGCCCAGGCCGCGGCATGGTCATTGTCGAGCTTGACCACCGACTTAAATGCGCTAAAGGCAGTAGGTCGGTCGTGTGCTGCTAAACCAACCAATCCTACCAAAAAGTGACCGGGAACAAGATCCGGTTGAATTTCTAAAATCTCTTTACAGCAGTTACCCGCAAGCTGCAGATCAACAAGGGATAATGCTGCAAATCCCTTCTTGAGTAATTCATCTAACTTTTTATGCTTGGCTGCTGTATTCACTTGATAGGGTTTCCTTCTCTACTTAAAATAATGACACTATAATACCAATGAGGCTACCGACAACCAATGCAATGTTGCTAAAAAAGCTGAGAATTACACCCGGTCCACGGCTTGCAGGATCTTTTGTATAAAGATGAGAGTAAACCTGTCTACCCACTATAAAGAGGATGCCTGGCAGTAACACCCATTGATCACTAACATACTGATGAAAAATGACCATCGATGGGATAAATATAACCAATTGTTCCATGGTATTTTGTTGTACACGATGGATACATTCCCAATCTTCATTTCCCGTTATATTTGGGGCTTCTACAGAATATTTACCACGCGTAAATCCTGTTTTCCCAGTGAAATAAATAAATTGTAATAATGAAACTAAAATAATAATAATTGTATATTCCATTTTCTTTCTCCTCTTACATTTTATTGTTTGGTGTTAATTTTTAAGGGATGCATAATCATATTTGCCACCTTTCGACAATGCTTGTTGATAGGCAGGACGAGCATGAATTCGTTCAATATAGGCTCTGATGTTGGGGCAATTATCACCTGCAATACCTCTTGCTACACAGGCTTCAAGTGGAAAGCTCATTTGAATATCCGCTGCGCTTAGTGCGTCACCAACTAACCATTCTTTATTGTCCAAAGATTGCTCAACAAAATTCATGTTCGCCTTTACGTTGGGTGTTACGAATGAACTGAGTACCTTGTTAGCGATTCCCTTTGCGATGGGTTTTACAAAGAAGGGCATGGGCGCCGACTTTATTTTTTCGAAGATAAGTCTTAACAGCAAAGGTGGCATCAGGCTACCTTCTGCATAATGCATCCAATAGCTCATTTGAATCGCATCATCGCTTTTAGAATCTTCAATTTGCCAATTTGGAGCAAAGCGTTCAATAAGATAGTCGATGATCACCGCTGATTCAGCAATGACTTTATCATCATTTTCACTATCAGTAATCAGTGGTGATTTTCCCAAGGGATGTATTTTTTTGAGTTCATCGGGCGCCAACTGAGTTTCTAAGTTTCGAGAGTAATGTTGAATTTGGTACTCAACGCCAAGTTCTTCAAGGAGCCACAGGATGCGTTGCGAACGAGAATTATTAAGATGATGTAGGGTGATCATTATTAGAGCCTTTTCAAGTTTTTATCATGGAGCGCGGCGAGTAAAACTTCACCATTGCTAGCAACTCTGAATTGACCAAATCGGGCAGCTTGAAAGTGGCTAGCTTGACCTTCTTCGAAGAAATAAGCGTTGGTGGC
>JAUUZN010000075.1 GCA_030589945.1 Gammaproteobacteria bacterium
TAACAAAAGCAATTAATGCGGCAAAAGAAGCATCAACGAAGGTGGGTGATAACAAATCCCCAGCTAGAGTCATTTATTTATCTCCCCAAGGGAGACCTCTCAAGCAGAGTGGGGTGAAAGAATTAGCTGCACGAGAAAAGCTGATTATGGTTGCGGGTCGATACGAAGGCATCGACGAACGTATTATCGAATCAGTCGTTGATGAAGAATGGTCATTGGGCGATTTCGTCCTTAGCGGTGGAGAATTAGCTGCCATGACCTTTGCTGATGCGCTACTCAGGTTACAGCCTGGTGTGTTGGGGCACAATGATTCAGCAAATGAAGATTCATTCAGTGATGGATTGCTAGATTGTCCTCACTATACCCGACCAGAAGTCTTGGACGGAAGAAGAGTACCAGAGGTTTTGTTGTCAGGGGATCATCAGGCGATTGCGCGATGGAGACATCATCAATCTTTGAAGAGAACCTTTGAAAGACGACCAGATTTAATAGAGAGTAAAAATTTATCGGCGGATGACCAACAGTTTGTTGAGCAACTGCTAAAGAACAAATAGAAATAATTGAATATATAATTGGAGTTTTTGATGAGCAATATAATCGAGCAATTAAATGCTGAACAGATTGAAGGACAGGATATCCCAAAATTTTCTCCTGGCGATACAATCGAAGTTAAAGTAAAAGTTATTGAAGGATCACGTGAGCGTCTTCAGGCATTTGAAGGAGTGGTTATTGCTATTCGTAACCGCGGTGTTAACTCTGCTTTTACGGTTCGTAAAATCTCAAGTGGTGTAGGTGTTGAACGTGTTTTTCAAACCTACTCTAAATTAATTAGTGGTATTACTGTCAAGCGTCGTGGTGATGTTCGTCAGGCGAAACTATATTATCTACGCGAATTAAGCGGTAAAGCTGCTCGTATTAAGGAAAAGCTTTCTTAATATTTGGTTATTTAATACTTGGTTATTGAGTAGGATAACAGTATAAAATGGGTAGCTTAGGCTACCCATTTTTGTTTCTCACAGGAGTAAAGCTTGACCGAACTGAGATTAATGTCTGAAGATCAGGCTCTCATCCAACGATTTTTGGATAGTCTTTGGATGGAAAATGGTCTCAGTCAAAAAACCCTTGAGTCCTATGGCTCGGACCTAAAGCAACTGGGTCTTTGGCTTCTTAAAAAAAATAAAAAATTGCTGCAATGTCAAAGAGAACATGTCCTGTCTTATCTCGCTTGGCGTGTTTCTAAAGCGTATAACCCTCGTTCCACGAGTCGATTCTTATCATCTGTCCGTCGCTTTTATCGTTATTGTCTACGTGAAAACCTCATTAAAGACGACCCCACACGATTAATCGACTCTCCCAAGATTGGACGAAGCCTTCCAAAAACAATGACAGAGGCAGAGGTTGAGGCACTTCTTGACGCTCCTGCGGATGATGCACTCGGCCAGCGCGACTTGGCCATGTTGGAATTACTTTATGCCTGTGGTTTGCGGATATCAGAATTGATTAATCTTGAAGTCAGTCAGTTGAGTATGCAACAGGGAGTGCTCAGAGTCAGTGGTAAAGGAAACAAGGAACGACTGGTGCCTATTGGAGAGGCAGCTCTAGAGGCAGTTCAACATTATATTGATTATTCAAGGGTCGAGCTGTTAGGGAATAAGCAGGATAATACGCTGTTCTTAAATCGTCGGGGCAGCGGTATGACTCGGCAAGCATTCTGGCACAGAATTAAACAACATGGAGTGACTGCCGGTATCCCTAAGGCTATTTCTCCTCACGTTCTGCGTCATGCCTTTGCAACGCATTTGCTTAATCATGGAGCAGATCTTAGGAGCCTACAAATGCTGCTGGGTCACAGTGATTTATCAACGACACAAATATACACCTTTGTCGCACAAGAGCGGTTAAAATCATTACACAGCCAGCATCATCCTAGGGGCTAATTTTTAGCACGAACCTTCATTTTTAACGCATCTAAACTGATCAATGCCAGAGCCACCCAAATTAAAGAAAAAGAAAATAATTGATGTGAGCCTAGAGGTTCATTGTAGAGAAAAATCGCCAACATAAATGTAATGCTCGGTGCTAAATATTGGATAAATCCGACGGTTGATAACTTAATGCCTTTTACACTTTCTGCAAACAAAGCCATGGGCACTATGGTGATGATGCCACTAAAGATGATGATGATATCAGCAGACTCCTTTGGCATAAAACTACCGCTGGTTGAAGTCATAAACTTCCAAATCAAAAAACCACAGGCGAAAGGGAAGGCAACAATGATTTCAACTAAGAGACCATTGAATGAGTCGACTTTAATTTTTTTTCTAAGTAATCCGTAGAATCCAAAAGAGAACGCCAGGCTTAGCGACAACCAAGGGAGTTCGCCAAATTGCCAGATCTGGTTAACAATGGCCATAACAACTAAAGTAAGCGCGATATACTGTCGTGTACTTAGTTTTTCATTTAAAAAAAACATACCCAAGACCACAGAAATTAGTGGATTGATAAAATAACCCAATGAAGTTGCTAGGAGCTGGTTATTAGCGATTGCCAAAACAAATATAAACCAATTAAAACTAATTAAACAACTGGAGGCGAGTAACCCATAGAAGACGGATGGAGTGCGTATAATTTCAAGGAGCTTAAACTTTTTTTTCATTAGCCACATGAATGGAACAATTGTGAAGAGTGACCAAACTATTCGATGTGCCATGAATTCATAGGCATCAAAATTTGGAAGTTGTTTGAAAAACATGGGGGCAAAACCCCACCAAGCAAATGCTGCAATGGCGAGGTAAGTACTTTTCCTTTGAAGATCAGAATCTTCCATAGTCGATGGCCTGTTTAAAGACTTAGCAAATACTGAACAAAGACTTATTGTTGTTCATCAGTCTCTGGATCTTTATCTTTCATTTTTCCGTGGCCCATTCCCTTGCCCATACCTTTTTTCATGCCTTGGCCCATACCACCTTTGCCGTGCCTTTCATCCATATGTTCTTTTAACCCTTCAGGAGAATCAAGATTACCCTGATAAATATACTCGGCAATGTTTATCGCATCGTCTTTAGCAACAGGAATTAACGGCATCAGGTTAAATCTTTTTATCGCTCCGCGCATAAGACTTTTACTTTCAGTAGGCTTTTCTAACCAGTCTACAATAGCGTTAACAAATTCATTTTTAGTTGCGAGTTTATTACCATAATGCATACGTATTGCCATCACTGGAGGTGCCAATCTTTTATTCATGTCCATTCCTCCCGTCGTACCATGACAAACTTCACAATAGGTCTTATACAGCTGTGCGCCGCTATTGTCTTGATTGATCTCGTCAAAACCGTAGATGGTTTGTGCCCAAAACAAAATAATTGAAGCTATGGTTAGTTGTAAAATTCGCATAAGCAACTTCTCCCTGAAGTATAAAAATAATGTTGAGTTTCGTTTGAAAAAATACAGGATAGTCATTCGTCCAACAATTGTCCATAGTCTTGTGGTGAGTGATGTAAGCTGGGTGGTTCTGATGGTCTAGCGCGCTGATAACGAGGCTGATAATGAGAAAAGTGAATTATTGATGAGAACTGGCTCAAGAAACTCTACAAATTATGGATACAGCAACTTTATTTCGGGGTAGAATGAAACATCAGTTAAGAAAAGCACTCTATAAAGTAGTGAAAGTACTACAATTTGATTACCTTATGGTTTTAACAGTCTGGAGAAAGACGTTTTGCAAAAATTATTAAAAGTATTGTTGGTCTCAGTGGTTGTTTCTTTATCCGTGAATATATTTGCCGATAAAAAAGAAGACATGGAAGTTGTAAAACAGCAGATTGAGAAAAATTTACCGAATGTCAACATTGATTATATTAATGAATCACCCATTGAAGGTGTCTATGAAGTCCTCTCTTCGGGACAGATGCTTTATGTGAGCAAAGACGGGCGGTTCCTTATTTCAGGCAAGTTATTTCAAATTGATGACGGCATACGTGATCTAACACAGGCTACTCTTGATGTGATCGATATGAAGGTTGCACCTTCTCGACGTGAAAAAATTA
The DNA here is from genome assembly GCA_030589945.1 of Gammaproteobacteria bacterium. GTDB lineage: Bacteria > Pseudomonadota > Gammaproteobacteria > Enterobacterales. The sequence continues at coordinate 4,047 of JAUUZN010000075.1, forward strand.
ATGCTGTAGAAAAATCAGATATGATTATTTTCAAAGCTGCTGATGAGAAACACCGCATCACTGTGTTTACTGATGTTGATTGTGCCTACTGTCGTAAATTACACAAAGAAATGTCGAGATACAATGATTTAGGCATAACTGTTGAATATATGGGATTTCCTCGCGCTGGGTTGGGTTCAGCTTCACATAAAAAGCTACAAACGGTTTGGTGTGCTGATGATCCTAAATTAGCAATGGACCGGGCTAAAATTGACCGTAAATTTGGTACGGCTTCATGTGATGATCCTCTTTCAAATCATTTTAAATTAGTAAGAGCATTTGGCCTTAGTGGCACTCCAGCAGTGATCTTGAAAAGTGGTCGACTTATGCCCGGTTATGCTGACGCAAAAAGAATGCTGAGTATTATTGAAGAAGATGAAGCTTTGTTAGAAAAAATGGAGTCCAATTCTAAGTAATTGATCAGGCGTTCTTGCATTTAATAAATTTCCATTATTCTAAAACTAACTATACTTAGGATGATTCAAGGTGTTAATTTAAATCCGTTGGAAAAGGTTTTTGTTGAATGTCTTTAAAGTGGAAAGCAGCATTACTCATCTTTACAGCCTCCTTGCTGATGATCTCTATCACCTTTGAATTTGTACTGTATAAAAATACATTACGCATCACAAAGCAACAGAGCGAAGAACATCAGCAATTACTTAGCCAACTTAGTCGTCTTGCGAAAACGTCCATCATTACACCGGATTCAAATGCGTTATCGACGACTGACTTCAATAATCTACAGCAACGATTTGCTCAATATTCTGAGCTACCTCAATATCAAGGTTTTTATCTGTATCAGAAGGGTAAGGTGCTCGTTGCCCATGAAGCTGGTTTAGCTCTACCACTAAACCCTAAGCAATATCCTTATCATCAGACGGTCATTGCTGAGCAAGATACTCATTTGTTAATGATATTAAATACGGCCAATGTTCATCCGGATGTTTTCATATTGTCTAATAACTACTGGTTAATCATTTTGGCCTTATCATTATTGTTAACCTTGATTGCCTATTTATCGGCTAATCGAGTTGCTCACAAAGTTGATGAAGTCGTTATTGGCATTAGTAAAGCCGGTGGTGGAAATTATAGTCAAAGAATTATGATTTCTGGGACCGATGAAATTACACAACTGAGCATTAGCTATAATCGCATGCTTGATAATTTACTTTTAACCAGTCAAGAACTCAAAGAAGAATTAGAAAGCTATAAGACACTGTTAAATAATGCTGTAGAGGGCATTATTACAGTAAACGAACGTGGAATTATTGAATATTATAATCAGGCCGCAACCTCAATTTTTGAAAATAGTGCAGCAGGTGTCATTGGTACCCAAATCAATAAATTAATCCCTTGTAAAATTGAGCGTGAGAATGAAAAAACCATTGTTCAAGATCTTTTGGGATTACATACACTCTCTGGCCAATACACAGAACTAGAAGCTATTCGACACGATGATGAGTATTTTGCTATTGAGATAATGGTCAGTGAATCATCCATAAACAATAACCTATTTTATACCATCACGGTTCGGGACATCGGTCAACGTAAGGCTATTGAGCAACAGAAAATAAAGCTTCAGGCTGAACTCAGATCACTTCAACGTCAAAATACGGTTGGTACTTTGACTGCGGGTATTGCACATGACTTTAATAATATATTAGGACCCGTATTGGGATATGCCGATATGGCGATTAATGAGGTTGCTTCAGATTCATTGCAACACAAGTATTTAAATCACATCATTACAGGCGCTAAGCGCGCAAAGGAACTTGTAGCCCGACTGATGAGTTACACCGAAGAAGATGAATTTCAGACATCAGAATTTCACTGTATTCCTGTTATCGAAGATGCTTTAAAGTTGTTGAAGTCCTCGCTGCCTTCTCAACTTCATATCGAAACCTACTTCATTACCAAAGACGACCGAATTTTGGCGGATAAGACTCAGTTTACTCAGGTCATCGTGACACTTGTCAGCTTTATAAGCCAATCGACGACTGATACCGACATGGGATTGAGCATTAGACTGGATAACGTGAGCGCAGATAAAGAATTACTCAAGAGAAGCACTATTCTCGAAGAAGGTAACTACGTTCGATTAACAATAGAAGATCCGAGTCAGGTTTTGGTTAAAAATTCAGTAGGGGATGCTGGTGTTGATCTGAGTGTTGCTTACGAAATTATCAGTCAATTTGGTGGTGAGCTATTTGTAGAGTCAGAAGGTAATAAAACGAATTATACGGTCTACATACCCAGTATTGCAGAGATAGTTGAAACTGAAGAGGTTGGCTTGAAACGAATCCTCTCGAAACATGGCGAGCTCATTTTATATATCGATGATGATCATTCAGCTGCGGTAATCGGTAAAGATATACTCGAAAGCCTAGGCTATCATGTGGATATTTGTACAGACAGTACAAAAGCACTACAACTTTTTCTCGCTGAGCCCAATAAATACGACATGGTGATCACCGATCAATCCATGCCTGAATTAATGGGGACTCAATTGGCCAAGGAAATCAAAATTGTCCGAAATAATATTCCCATTATTCTCGTTACAGGGTTTAGTGCATCCATTAGTAATAGAGATCTTAAAGAGTCAGGGTTAGAAGCCTGTGTCTCTAAACCGATCATTGCTGACGATTTTGGTGAATTAGTAATGAAGTCCTTGGCTAAATATAGACCCACAGAAGAATAGACTGATACAATCTCCCTTCAGTTTAATTTTGACCGCTCAGGTTATTTTTCATGGCGTCCACAATAACATTTATTTTACCCAGTTTATTTAGTAAGCATTGCTGTGATTATCTAACACAGTCTGTTGACACCAGTCTTGGTTCACTGGAAGCGATGCTAAAAAAATCAAAAAAAACAGCGGTACCTTCAGTCTCCTCAATCATTCATACACAATTTGATATTCCACATACAGATTTAAACATTTTTAATTCTGCCCAGTTAATGGCCCGTGGTGAAAAAGTTGAGGGTTCTGGTTATTGGCTAAGAGCTGATCCGGTGATGTTGTCAGCAACACATAATGGGATCTTATGTCGAGGTAATCGGGTGCTCAATTTGTCGGATGATGAAACACGCGCCATAGAAATATTAGTGAACAACTACTTACTAGATTGTAACAAAGAAACCAATCAAGACGATTTCGTAGCTCAACCAATGGCTTTCACACTTCAGAGTCGTAATCATGGCTACCTTCACTTTAAGCATCCGACACAGTCTATTTTTTCAAATCTAGGTTCTGTGATTGGTCAAGATATCTCTGCAAGACTCCCAAAGGGTGATGATGAAGCCCAATGGCATAGTCTGATGAATGATTTTCAGATGCTACTACACAACTGTGATGTCAACCAGGCGAGAGCCGAACAGGGTTTGCCGACCATCAATGGAATTTGGCTATGGGCTGAGACTGTGGTTGATAGCGAACAATTGAACCTTAAAAATGTAACGTTAAGTTCACCCACACATTTTACAGACTCATCCTCCTTGCTCGCATTAAATCCAAATGTTAATGACATTAATGAGCTCACAGAAGATGAAGAATCGCCCTTTCATACTAAATTAGGGAATCAAACCTCAGATTTTAAAAAATTATTCAATCAAAAGTCATATTGCATCTACATCGATGAATTTGAACAGGCAGCTTTTCAAAATGATTTTGAAGGTTTCCAAGCTCTTTATACACGCTGGGTAGATGGTTGGTTATTACCTTCACTCAGGGCTGTTAAAATGAATCAATTAAAGTCCGTAGTACTCATTACGGGTGATGGTTCTAGTTACCAGTTCGGTAGAAACTCAGAGATGTGTTTTTGGCGAAACCATCAATTAATAAAATAAAGTAGTTAATTTATAATGAATCAAGCAATTATTAAAAACCGTCCTTTAAATTGTCAGCCACAGCCTCAGCCTCAGCCTCTGACAAATGTGCCCGATATATTGCAAAATATTTATCAATCTAGAGGGGTGAATGACGCTCAACAACTCGATTATTCTTTAAGCCAACTTATTCCACCGAGCTTAATGAAATCAAATCTAGAAGCAGGACGTCTGTTGGCAGAAGCGCTGATGCAACAGCAATCATTATTAATTGTTGCTGATTTTGATGTTGATGGTGCCACCAGTTGTACCTTGATGATGCTTGCACTGAGAGCCATGGGTGCAAAACATGTGAGTTATTTAGTTCCCGATCGATTTAAGTTTGGTTACGGGCTTACCCCAGAAATTGTTGAAGTTGCTGCAGAGTTATCACCGGATCTTATTATCACGGTCGATAATGGTATTGCATCCATTGATGGTGTTGAACGGGCAAATCAACTGGGAATTAAAGTGTTGATTACCGATCATCATCTTCCTGGAGCAGAAACACCCGAAGCGATAGCCATTGTTAATCCAAATCAAACAGGTTGTGAGTTTCCTTCAAAGGCTTTGGCTGGAGTGGGGGTCGCCTTTTATTTGATGATGGCGCTACGCATACAATTAAGGGAATTAAAGTGGTTTGAGCAACAAAGGATTACAGAACCTAATCTTTCGGAATATTTGGATCTGGTCGCACTGGGAACGGTTGCGGACATTGTTCCACTGGATCATAACAATCGAATTCTGGTGAGCCATGGTTTAAGACGAATTCGCGCGGGTAAGGGGCGTGTCGGAATTAATACCATCCTTAATCTCGCCAATAAGAGTTTTGCACGAATTCAATCTTCTGATCTTGGTTTTGCTGTCGGGCCAAGACTCAATGCTGCTGGCAGATTGGATGATATGTCGTTGGGTATCGAATGTTTATTAAGTCGTGACGAGAATCAAGCCATGTCTTTTGCCACCGAACTCGATCGTCTTAATCGTGAACGAAGAGAGATTGAAGCAAGTATGCAAAAGCAAGCCATGGATGTTTTATCAAAATTGTCACTTAAAGGGGCTCAACTTGATAACGGTGTCTGTCTTTATAAAGAGCAGTGGCACCAGGGAATTATTGGTCTGTTAGCATCAAGAATAAAAGACAAGGTTTTCAGACCGGTGATTGTATTTGCCGATGCTGACACAAGCGATACAACAAATCATTGCCTAAAGGGTTCGGCACGATCAATCCCTGGGTTACATATTAGAGACATCCTTGATTCCATTGCGACCCAAAACCCTCATTTATTGAGTAAGTTTGGAGGTCATGCTATGGCGGCTGGTATGACCATACAGAAACAAAATTTAAAAGAGTTTTCTAAAGCTTTCAATCGAGCGGTCACTGATGCCATGAAGTCCATAGTGAATGAGAAAGGCATTCTTGAAAATATCCTTTGGTCTGACGGTGAATTACAGCATCAACAAATTAATCTCGATATGGCAAGGATACTTCGTGATGCAGGGCCTTGGGGTCAGGGTTTTGATGAGCCACGTTTCCATGGGAAATTTAAAGTGATATCTCAAAGAGTCCTGTCTGGTAAACACCTAAAATTACAGCTTGAAAATAGTTCTGGTACATCATCAGGGAAGACATTTGATGCCATTGCATTTTTTCAAGATGATGAAATATTAACTTGCCACCTCGATAGAGTGTCTCTGTTGTACAAGATGGATGTTAATTTTTTTAGAGAACAGGAGAAGTTGCAATTCCTGATTGATGATCTGAGGGTTCTATGATTAAGATAGGGGGGATTAATGGTTACTTTTAGCATTAGATTCTCTTTCAGAAGTTGAGCTTTCTCAGGTATAATCCCCTCGGTTTAATGCAGACAAGTATAAAACGATTGAATTTAGGGAACTAAAGAAAAGGTTGTAGAAGTGGAAGTTAACCCAATACGCGAACAAATTAGCGATATGATCAGTCGAGTTGATTCTCTTCGGGGGTATCTTTGACTACGATCTTAAGAGTGAACAACTCGTAGAAGTAGAAAGAGAACTCGAACAACCGGACATCTGGAATGAACCAGAAAAAGCTCAAGAATTGGGTAAGAAGCGTGCTGAACTTGAGTTAGTGGTATCCACAATCCGTGAACTCGATGTTTCATTGGCAGACAGCGCAGAACTCCTCGATTTTGCAGTTGAAGAAAATGATGAAGATGCTGTTGAAGACTTAACAGCGGATCTCAATCAGCAGGAAGAACTCGTCAAAAAGCTCGAGTTTAGACGTATGTTTTCCCGCGACATGGACCCAAATAATGCCTTTCTAGATATTCAGTCAGGTTCTGGTGGAACAGAAGCCCAAGATTGGGCGAGCATGTTACTGAGACAATACCTACGTTGGGGCGAGAAAAAAGGTTTTAAAACAGAAATTATAGAAGTATCTGATGGTGACGTGGCAGGAATTAAAAGTGCAACGATATTATTAAAGGGTGATTATGCATACGGTTGGCTACGAACAGAAACGGGAGTACACCGCCTAGTTCGAAAATCGCCATTTGACTCAGGAAGTCGTCGCCACACATCATTCGCATCCGTTTTTGTCTTTCCAGAGGTAGACGACAGCATAGAGATTGACATCAACCCATCAGACTTGAGAATAGATACCTACCGCGCCAGTGGCGCAGGTGGACAGCACGTAAACCGAACAGATTCAGCAGTAAGAATCACCCATTTACCAACAAACACCGTAGTCCAATGCCAAAACGACCGCTCACAACACAAAAACAAAGCATCCGCGATGAGCCAACTCAAGGCAAAACTCTATGAGCTAGAACTTTATCAACAAAATGAAGAAAAACAAACGCTAGAAGATTCAAAGTCAGACATAGGATGGGGCTCACAAATCCGCTCCTACGTATTGGATCAATCAAGAATCAAAGACTTAAGAACATCGGTAGAAACCAGCAACACCCAAGCAGTTTTAGACGGAGACTTGGATCAATTTATAGAAGCCAGCCTAAAACAGGGCTTATAAGAAAAAGAAGGCTAATAAGATTAATAAGGTAGACTTACTACATGGTTTTGAGAGATGCCTGATACAAAAAAGGTTGATAAGGTATAGTTGACTCGTAGAGCAGATAATTCTGGTCTCTGCTGCAGGACGCAGCAGCGAAGCCCACATGGATGTGTTCACGGCGTCCAGAAATATCTGCTCTACGAGTCAGCTAGACCGTTTGAGAAGAATTTTAATCAGTAATACAATTTAAATACAAACGTGGATAACAGAAATGAGTGAAGAACAAATCGTCGACAGCAATGAACAAATTGCAATCAGAAGACAAAAACTAGAAAAGTTACGAGAAGAAGGCCGCGCATACCCCAATGGATTTGAGCGCGATACACTTTCCTCAGATATCATCGAAAAATTCGAGTCGCAAGATAAGGAAGCTATCGCAGATGTAAACGAAGTAGTAACAATTGCCGGCAGAATTATGACGCGAAGACTTATGGGAAAAGCCAGCTTTATCACAATCCAAGATATGGGTGGCAGAATCCAAGTTTATGTTAAGGGTGATCAACTCGCAGAAGGCGTTTATGAAGATTTCAAACACTGGGAAATCGGCGACATTATCGGCGTAACGGGTGAAGTCTTCAAAACCAATAAGGGTGAGCTATCCGTAAGATCTTCAACGATTAGTCTGTTGACCAAATCACTGCGTCCACTACCCGACAAATGGGCAGGTCTTGCGGATCAGGAAGTTAAGTATCGTCAACGTTACATCGATCTCATTGTGAATGAACAGTCTAGGAAAACATTCATCATGCGCAGTCAGGTGGTTGAATCCATCAGAAACTTCATGAATGAGCGTGCCTTCATGGAAGTTGAGACACCCATGATGCATGTGATACCAGGAGGCGCAGCAGCAAAACCTTTTGTAACCCATCATAATGCACTCGATATGCCGCTTTATTTACGAGTTGCACCAGAGCTTTACCTAAAAAGGTTGGTCGTCGGTGGTTTTGAAAAAGTCTTTGAGGTGAATAGAAACTTTAGAAATGAAGGTCTTTCCACTCGACATAACCCAGAATTTACCATGCTCGAATTTTATTGGGCTTACGCAGATTTTAATGATTTGATGGATTTAACCGAAGCCATGCTTAGAACTATTGCTGAGAAGGTTGTTGGATCGCTCTGTTTTGAAAGTGAAGGCGTGGATTTCGATTTTAGCCAACCTTTTCAAAGGATGACCATTATAGAATCAATATTACATTACAATCCTGAAGTCAGCATTGATCAATTGATCGAGCGCGAACCAGCAGTAAAGTTAGCAGAAAGTTTAGGATTAAAAATTGAAGATTCATATGGATTAGGTAAGGTCCAAATTGAAATATTTGACGAAATTGTAGAAGACAAATTGATTCAACCTACCTTTATTACTGCCTACCCAGTAGAAGTATCTCCATTATCGAGAAGAAATAACGATGATGCATTTATAGCAGACCGGTTTGAATTTTTCATCAGCGGTAGAGAATTAGCTAACGGTTTCTCTGAACTCAATGATCCCGATGATCAGGCCGCGCGATTCAAAGATCAGGTGGCAGCAAAGGATGCGGGTGATGATGAGGCGATGCATTTTGATGATGATTATGTGACCGCTTTAGAATACGGAATGCCTCCGACAGCAGGCGAGGGCATTGGTATCGATCGTTTGGTAATGCTGTTCAGTAATTCCCCAACCATTAAAGATGTAATTTTATTTCCACATATGAGACCGACTAACTAGGTTGCTCAGCGACTGCACATAATGATCTTCATCACTTCTATCGCTCATTAGAGGTGATGAAATAATCATCCCATCGTTTATCGAGTAATTGCATAGCCTCTGGGATGGGTTTCGCGGTAAGTAATTCACCAGTGAGTTCAACAAGATTCAGTGTTTTCAATTTATCGAGTGCATCATCAATTTCAAAATCAATGTCACAATCCCATTTGTCTGACATCCAAGTTTCAATCTGTTGATCAAGTTCAATTCGACTCAGTGGGCGTGTGCTGACAAGTAAAAAATAATAAGCCAATATAGCTTCCTTACATTCTTCCTCTTCGGCATCATTGGCAAGTCTATGAAATACTCCAGCATTATTATCCAAGTTTTTAAAATAGAGATCCTGAGTCAATGTCTGTACAAATTTTAGTTTCCTATTTTTAAAACTGTTAAATTGTTTCCATAGGTATCCACCGAGTGCAGCTACACCGGCAAGTAAAGTCATCAGTGCTGTTTTATTAAGTTCTACTGGCTGACTGCTAAGTCCAATCCAGAAGCCGACTAATGAGCTAAGCAAGATCAATGCAGTTCCAAGCTTTGTGGTGAGGACAACAGCACCACTGAGCATGGCTGGAACACCAATCAGTAGTTTATCGATGTTTCTCATTCTCACTTCAGTGTTCGGAAAGAGCATTTCTAAATCGGCCTTAGGGACGTTTTGAAAAAGTTTTAGCAAGGTTGAACCGGGCTTACAATTTGGAAGATGACCCTTTGCTGGATTAAAGTCTTCATTGAATTTTAGATAGACCACTACTCGATCGTAATTGGTAAATGAAAGAGTCTTTGATTTAAGCCCAAACCATTGTTTAATTGTTTCTGTTCGGATGGACTCACCTCTGGAGAATAATAACACCTCAGAGAAATCATCAAAATTGACCTGTAATCTGATTTTAAAGAGAGAAGCTTCATTGAGAGCGTCATTGAGATCCTCTTCGGTTACTTTTTCAAAGTTTGCCTTTTCTAATA
>JAUUZN010000094.1 GCA_030589945.1 Gammaproteobacteria bacterium
CCGTGGTGAATAAACCAACGGTTTTGGAGGCAACAATATAATTACCATCGGGTGTCCATTCGGGTGTCTGAAAATAAGCATCCTTATCTTTGGTTAAGTTTGTCTGTCGCTCATCATCTTCCATGTCTTTATCTAAATCGACAATCCAAACATTATCACTACCACTCTGATCGGAAACGTAAACCACCTGTTTTCCATCGGGACTAAAGCGAGGCTGCATATCAAGACCCATACCACGAGTGATGGCTTCAGCTTTTCCGCCATTAATTGGCATGATGTAAAGATCACCCAACATATCAAATACAATTTGAGTGCCATCGGGACTCACATCAAGGCTCATCCACGAGCCTTCGGTTGCCTTGTACTGCAGCTTCCTATCGGGCTTTAGAGGTAAGCCTTCATCATCTTCTTTATCTTCTTCTGGTTTTGATTCTTTTTCTGACTTATCAACCTCATCATTTTCAGCCTCATCGTGTAGATGCGCCTGTGGCAAAGAATAGCTTGGACTGGCCTTTATGAATGTGCCTGAAAATATAAATGTTAATAATACAATTACGAAGATATTAATACGTGGCATGGTTGTTCCCTCTTTTTTATTATCCTGAGAGAATAACTGATCGTTAATAGATTGCCAAATTTGACTGACCAACAAGGTTTAATGAGCAGCCGATGATGTGTAAAACTCTTACTTTTCTTTATCGAGAAGTTGTGCCGGAATAATTACAACTGCAGCACAGAGAATTAATGCAATTGTTGCAATATTAATGATCAGACTATAGTTGTCTTCTCCCAAGAGAAGAGCAGCAATCATTGGACCTGAAGCAAGGCCCATCTTTGAGGCAAAACCACCTAGAGCAGCCATTTGCCCTGCCTTATCAAGTTCAGAGCAGATCCCAAAAACATAGGGTAGAACATAGGCCCAAGTAATTCCTATAATGAAATTAGCAATCATGAAAACTTGCCCACTTTCACTATAGTGCAAAGCCCACGAGCAGGCTGCCGTTGTCAAGATACCAATTAATAAAGGCTTGGTTCTTCCATATTTTGTACCCAAGTAAATAACAACAATGGTACCAATAAGTGCCACCCAACTCGCTAATCCTAACGATCGACTCATAAATTCTAAACTAAGTCCTTCAACCTCACCCAGTCCTATCATATAGGCAAATAACCCCATATTTGCGGCTTGAAAAAGAAAAATTGCGAATAAATTTAACGCCAGAGGTCCCTTTTTGATTGCAGGTGTTTCCGTCCCCTCTTCGACCGTATTAACAATTGGGTAATCTCCCAAGAAGGGCAGCATGACAAGGGTTACAACCGTGAACGATACAAGCGAAAGAAAGAGTATCCCTATTCCATACACAGGCACGAGCCCGGGAATTAGCATAATACCTAAACCACCTAATCCAAATTGTATCAATAATAAATAACCAAAGGTTTTATCAGGCTCAGTAGTTCGAGAAATAATACTAAAACCAATACCAACTAAAAGTCCGCCTATTAGGCCGTGTACTGCTCTTATCAAAATCATTATTGTTGGGGTTTCAATATAAACACAACAAAGATCGATAATAATAAGTGCCACTAAAAGTTTATATGACCATTGTTTCCAATCAATTTTTTTTATGATAAATACAGCAAAAAGTGCTCCTGCAGCGGCTCCATACAGATTAGCAGAGCTGACAAATCCAGCGTCCTGATTACTAAAGAGTAATCCTTCCTTTAGTCCGTTAATGACTGCGGGCATGATATTGATATAGAAGATCCCAGCGGTTGTTAGAAAAGATAGAAATATTCGAGCTAAAACACTGTCTGATGCAACCTTCATATTTTTTGATCCCCTATAATATTTGCCTGTTCAAGCAATCGTTTCATTGGCAAAAGTTGTTGTTCATAATTGCGCCACTTTCCGATTGAGCTTTTGTAAATACTTTGTCTAACTTGAGTTGCACTGGCGGTAACCGATGCAACTGAGTTTAAATGGAATTCAGTACATGACTTCTGCCAATCAAGATCGCAATAGCCAATTAAACCTTTAGCTTGGGTATCAATATCAGCCACCATTTCTTCATATTGAACACTGTGGATGATTCCCGGCAACAACTGTTTCCAATGTTCCATCAATTGATGATGAACAATGTAATAGTTCGCCAACTCAGAGAGATCATATGAAAATGGATATCCATGAGTAAACAATTGTTTATACATTGAGTAACAGGTGTCCATTGGATCGCGCTGGACATGAATAATTTTGGCATTCGGTAGTGCTAGATGGATCAGACCAATATAAAGAGAATTCAATGGTAGCTTATCAATAAACCGTTTAGCTTTACTGGTACCGGGCCGCGTACTTTGAATATATGCCCGACCCAAATCAGCAAAATTTATGTTTGCTGTTAACTCCACCAACTCTGTACGCGATTGGGGTAACTTTTCAGTGATACGCTGACACTGCTTCATCATCTCAACAGCAAAATTGTTTAGCTCACCAGCATTATAGACCTGGTCATGCTGACTAATAATACGCTCAACAAGGGTGGAGCCAGTTCTTGGTAATCCAACAATAAAGATTGCCTGATCATTCACGTTTTTTGAAATCAAATGACGATTATTCAATTGATTAAACGTTTCTACATCAAACACCTTCATTATTTTTTCAATAATGCTTCGATCATTTGCCAAATTATATTGCATGTTATTGCGACGAAGATCAGCGCCCTGTTTTAGATGTTTAAAACTTTCTTCGTACTGTTTTAGATCTTCGTGTTCTTTAGCAAGTGCATATTGTATCTGAACCTGACTAATGACAGGGGTAGGTTTTGATGACAACTTTTCCGTAAGCTGCACCAGATGATTTGATTGTGTAGTTTGCCTGCGTAAACTTGATCGTAACCAATAGGCCTCACAATCATCAGGACTTAACTCGATCGATTTATCTAGGCTCGCTTCAGCATCATCAATCGCACCTCGATATCTTTGAATCGAGGCGAGATTAAAATAGAGTTGTCCGTCATCTGGAGATAGCCTAATGGCCTGTAGGTAGTATTTTTCTGCAACATCGTAATTTTGTAATTGATTCGAAATTAAGGCGATTTCCGCGCAAATTTTCACATCATCATAATTCTCATTCTCAAGCTCGCTCATGAGCAATAAAGCTTGCCCTTTTTCACCCATCATCAATGCAATGTGTGCCTTATGTATGCGCCACAAAACCGAATCTGGCGAAAGTGCTAACGCACGATCTATTGCCATTAAGGATTGTTTTGCATCTCGTAATCGAAAGGCGAGATAACTGGTCACGTACCAACCTTCTGCATTATCAGGGTATTGCTGATTTAGTTGCCGGCATGTTGCTACAGATTGGGGGATATTATTCTGTCGAATATCATGCCAAGCACTTTTTAATAAATTTTCTGGTGACTGTTGTATCGACATATTCATAATCAATTAATGAAATGCCAGCATTAGAAGCTGGCATTTCCAGTGGAGGTTTGTTTCCCCCATTATCACAAAAAACGACTAAAAACGGTAGGTTGCCGAAACACCTACTGTCCTAGGTAAGCTGATGTAATCTTTTGACGAATTACCAAGGAAATTTTCAGCTGGGTCGGTACCACCATAGCCTTCTGTATAAACACCGGTCACACCTGCTTCATTGCCTAGATTTTTTACAAAGAAAGTCACGTCCCAATCGTCTGTACTCAGTCGGCTGCTAAAATTCCAAATTGAGAAACCATCGATTTCAGCTGCAAGCCTACCGCTATTTCCTAAGTTATTAAGAGAATCAGACTGATAATAACCATTAAGCTGGCTTATCAGATACATGCCGTTTTCAAGACTGTGAGTATAATCTAAGGCCAAGCTCAAAGTGTTGTCGGGTGTGCTCGGTAATTTTTCACCCGACTCTGCAACTAAACGGGTGGGATCAGCAGCCCAAACTGCAGAGGGCGCATAAAAATCTGCCGTCAATTCTGCAGTCACATGCGCATAACCAATTCCATAATGCAATTCTTCGCTCAAAAAGCCTTGTAACTCAAACTCGATACCATTGGTTTCAGCAGAGTCACCATTGGCTACCGTGAAAAATCCCCAAGCTGAGGCGGTATTTAGCTGAGGGTTGTCCCAATCCATTCTAAAAGCCGACAAGGTGTAGGTATGTTGACCATTGTCGAAACTTCCTTTAACACCAAATTCAATGTTAGTCGCGCTATCTGAATCATATTGCTGCCACTCTTCACGTTCAGCCAGAGCTCCGTCTAATGGAACAGCATTAGCGCCACCTCGTCGGTAACCCTCTGCCATGGTGGCATAAAGCATGGTGGAGTCATCAATGTTGTACGAAATGTTTGCTTTAAATAAGGTATCGTCTTCTTCTGTTACCTTGGTAACATCGTCAGATAAAAACGGCCAAATGGGCAGCGATAAAACGGTGTCATTGGTAAAGCTGTTATCAAAATTACGAAATCCAATGGTCGCTCTCAATTGATCAGAGAAATGATAGGTTAACTCACCAAAAATAGCTTTATCAGTAAAGGTTTGATTTCTCACATAATGGAAATCATTATCGGTATAAACCATACCATAGCCACCCATGATGTCCCACCAAGAAAATGCTGCACCGGCCCACTCTTGATAGCCTGGCATGAAACTGTCTTGAGTCGAAACAGTATCTTGATCCATGTAGTACGCGCCCACTACCCAGTCGATATTATTCACTGTTTCATTAGAAACGAGTCGTACTTCTTGAACAAATGCTTCGTCTTCATAACCACGATAAGCAACAGCCATTGGTCTAGGAGAACCGTAATAGAGGTCAGTAAACCAATCTGATGAGGCATAAAAACCAGTATTGTCACTGGTGCCATTACCTGAATGACTGTAGTTAGATGAGCTCGATGTTAGTGTCGCAAAACCTAGATCCCACTCAACCTCAAGCGAAGTCATGCTGACATCACGATCAGAGGGTTCAAGTTGTATTGCACCATTTTCATACTCACCGTATGACTGCTCACTACCAGAAGTCCAATTTGTTCCCGTCGTTACTTGACGTCGCCCACCTATTTCGTCCTTTTGAAACTGATGCGAAAGGAGTAAAGATAAGTCGTCGCTCGCCTGTAAATAGAATGAAACTCGGCCATATTCAATATCAACCGTGTCGGCATCTTCAACACTTCTGAATGTCACTCCGCCCGAAGCAAGATCCCCTCCGGCGGGTTGTGGCGCATAATTATTCGCGTCCAGCACATAAACATTACTGTAATCAACAATTCCGTCATTATCGATCATCCCAAAATTCGCTCTAAACGCGAAAGAATCAGACAAAGGGACATTGATCATCACATCGGTATTTAAATTAGAGCCTTCGGAACCATCCGTCTGTCCATAGCTCATCGATACCGATCCGTATGTGTCTAACAAATCTGGCTTGTTCATTCGATATCGAACCGTGCCGGCTAAGGAACCTGAACCATACAAGGTTCCCTGGGGGCCTCTTAACACCTCAACCATTTCAATATCTTTCAAAATAAAGTTCGCATAAAGTGGAGTATCATTGATGTAGGAAGCCACCGTGGGTACGGCAGACAGTGCAACATCACCATTGGCTCCACTGTCAACATTGATGCCTCGGATGATAACGCCATTGGTGGTACCAGAATTTCTATAACCTCGGTCCACCACGGTTATTCCTGCAATATTACGCATCATTTCAACAGCATCAATAATATTGTCTGCTTCCAAGTCGTCCCCTGATACTGCTGAGATGTTAAAGGGTACATCTTGAATTGCCTGGTCTCGACGGTTCGCCGTTACAATGATCACCTCAGATGTTGTGGTGTCATCAGAAGCAGAATTTTCGGCCGCAATATGGATGGTGGGCACTGATATCATCAAAGCTGCACTCACCGCTCGAGCAATAGTTGATTTCTTAAGGTTGTTCATTTTCATAGAAAACTCCACTTGTTTGTCGTTTTGATACGCAATGAGAATAAACCAGTGTCCATTTCTCTCATAGTACCAGTTGTAATCGTTTAATAGGTCCAGTTTGTCATATCATTAATCACTGGATTCATTTGGTTTTTATTGTTCTTTTTTCGGTATCACTAAATCATTAAGGTTTTTAAAAGATTCATTTTTAGCATTTTGATCATTATAAATAGGGAACTGAACGGGGTTATCTCTAAAGCTTTTAAGGGGTTGCCCAAGACCATGCAAACCTCGGTTTCGACACCGCCTCACACGTTCAAAATCAACCTCAATTGGGATGGTTTCCTGCTTTTGTCCAGCCTTGTAGATTACATCGCCATCAGGTCCAACCACGATCGATTGGCCGATACCGTTTTCACCTGACGCATTGACAGAAAAGGTATAACATTGGTTGGTAATCGAGGTGGCCTGTGCCAAAATTAATTCTTGTGGCCGGTCAATAGAGCCCGTTAATGTTGGATAAAGGATAACTTCAGCGCCCATACAGGCGAGAGTTCTTGCCACTTCTGGAAACCACAAATCATAACAAATCGCTACACCAATACGACCCTGAGGGACATCAAATACGACAAACTCCTTGCCCGAACAAACGCCCGATTCATAAGGATAAAATGGATAAATCTTACGATAGCGATTAACCACCTCACCCAAATTATTTATGACGGCACAGCTGTTATAAATCTCATTGCCAATTTTTTCATATTGAGAACCGGTAACGATCCACAAATCGAGAGACGTGGCTAAACTTTGATAAAACTGTTCTACCTTACCGGGTAATTGTTCAGCGTATTTTTTCTCTGTCCCATGACTACAAAGCTCACTGAGAACAATCATATTAACCCAAGGAAAACGACGTTTAGTTTTAGTAATTTCGTCGGCAATAAAACTTAAATTGTCTTCAGCAGACAAATCCAATTGTAGTGCCGCAATCGAAAAGTGGGACATAGATAAATACTCATTAATTAATCACTGAGATACTTTACTGAAAAGAAGCTAGGAAAGGGTAGTACCAGTTTTTAATTATCTATAGGTCCAGTTTTGACGTGTTGTTTTTTAAATCTAACTCTCGAACAAAACGATTGTCACTATCAAACCATTTCATTTTGTCACCATCCATGATCACATGAAAGCCTTTAATATAGCCGTATCCCCAAAGATTCCATTGCCGATAGTACATGCCATCCTTAATCCACCATCGACCCACATCATCTTCATTATCCTTGCCACCGGTATGACCAATCATATTTCCATCGGAGCACAATTCAATGGTACAGGGAACACCATAAACCATTTGGCACTCTAAAATTATGTCTGGTAACAAAGTTTCAAGTTCTAATTCACTGAGCAAGTGGCCCTTTGCGTTGCCTAAATTTTCTTCATAATCTTCCGTTAGTTGATGAATAAGTTCAGCTAATTTTTTTACACCTTCTTGAATCCTGTTGTTTGGGATGCTGGTGATCCCCATGCGAAAACAGTTTTCAGGATAATCAGCCGTGGAAAAATAATGCTTAACCGGTTCAATCAAAATACCAATTTCTGCCGCTTTTTCCCGTAAATATTCACCATCCAATTGCTCCGGACCGGTGATCCAATAGGCTGTACCTCCTTGAATGGGTCCCGTATCAACACAATTTGGCAAATAGATATTGAGCGCTTCTCGCAAGGTTAGCCAACGCTCGAAAAAGGTTTTATGAAGGTGCATCATATACGCATCGTAGTAACCCTGGGAGAGAAAATAAGCGACAGCCCTTTGGTTATTGTATGGTGGATTGTGCAAAATCATCTTTCTTATTTTTTTCAGTTCACTAATCACATGGCTATCTGCAACTACAAAACCTATTTGTACGCCAGAGGCCAATACCTTGGACAGGCAGGATATATAGACTACACGGTTGTCATTATCGAGACTTCGTAGTGCAGGATGGGGTTGACCTAGAAAATTACTTTCAAACTCAAAATCATCTTCGATGATCAAAAAGTCCTTCCTTTTTGCCTTGGTTAATAATTCGTCACGACGGGCTAAGGACATTGTAATGCTGGTAGGAGTTTGATGGCTTGGCGTGGTATAAATGATATTACATTGATCAAGGTTTTCATCCACAACAATGCCCTTATCATCTACATTCTGGCTGATAATTGTAGCGCCCTGTAATTTTAGCAGGTCACGAAATTCAGGATACCCTGGTTCTTCAACAGCAACCGTAGTTGTATTATCAACAAAGAGCATACAAACCAGATGAAGCGCTTGTCGATTACCTACTGTGATTAAAATTTCGTCCGCTGTGGACTGTATCCCTCGTCTTGGCAGTATCTTGGTTCTGATTTCATCGATGAGCATAGGGTCATCTTCCAAACCATGTAATTCTGACCACTGAGCAATATCACTGGTTGTATTTGCCATGTTACTTGCATCACGCCATTCCTTGACCGGGTAAAGCGATGAATCAAACTTACCATCAATAAACGGGTACTTATAATTACGCCAATTAGTGGGTGAGGATTTTACAAAACTGGTGGCCACCGATCCTTTGAATCGACTTTTATGATCAAGCAACTTATTATTGGTTTGTATTGGTCGCTGCTGGAAATTCAACCGACCTTTTTGAAACTCATCACTGACATAAATCCCACTGCGCTCACGACTCAAGATATAGCCTTCATCCATTAACTGTTGATAGACAATGACGACGGTATTTCTTGAAACCTGTAACTGATTGGCGAGCTTTCTGGATGATGGTAGACGACTTCCCACGGCAAAAGAACCCGCAAGAATTCCCTCTACAAGTTTTTGACGGATCTGATGCTGAAGACTTTGCTTCAGAGAAACATCAATGTGGATTAACCGGTTATCATTGTACATTTCAGTCCTTCGGTACATTCTTTTGACAGTATGGCATTATATTGTTGAGTGCTAAAGCTGCATTTTTCCACAGGTGTTGGTAGCCATCTGTAAATGAAAAATAAACCATTTTGTTCGGAAAAAGTAATACTGAAATTCCACCATAACCTGATAGAAAAGGTAACCACTGCTTCTGCTGACAGATGTTGTAATTGTTTAAGTTAAATTTCCAAAAGCCTGCCTGATACTGATATTTCGAATCAGAATTTATATGCTTTTCATTGAGTACCGACTGAATTTTTTCAATAAATGGTTTTGGTAAATGAACGTCTTCATTCGAACCATTAATAAACCTCGTTATTTTTACTAAATCATCGGCCAATAAGGTTAGTCCCCAGCCAACAAATGGCTGCGCCTCAGCATCATAGGTTCGTTTAGTATCAGAAAGTAGCGGACTTACTTTAAGTGGCTGAAAGACATTTTCATAAAGTAGCTCGGTGAACAGATCAAAACTAGAGTTTTTAGTTTTATCCCTCATAAATCGAGTCATGAAAACGCCCGCCAAAAAATGATCACTGGTGTGATAGACCCATGTAGATCCAGCTGTTTCTTTGTAGGGGTAGGCATTGCAACTGAACCCAATTTTTTCTTTTAAACTCTGACTATCAAAAAATGCCATGACCGTATCAGCCGATTCATCCACAGACTTTTCTGATGATTGATAATGTCCTGTGACCATGTCAATCAACTGCTCAATATTAACATTTTGCCATCGGTTATTAATGCACTCAGGAATAAAGTCTGTGATCTTGCTCGAAGAAAAATCAGAATAAAGACTATCTATGTAAAGATAACTGAGGCCTGCAAAAATTGTTTTAGCGAGAGAGTAGCTCGGCAATGCGAACTGTTCACAATAGGGATAGTCTCCAGCTCTCGTTGGACATTGACTGATATAATATTTATCGTTGATGATTACGCCATACAGCGAGGTGTTTTTCCAGTCCTTTGGCTTTAGCATAACTTGGTCGACATCGGGATAGTCTCTGGACAATTGTTCTAATGAATGTCGGGGCTCTTTACTCAATAGCTCTGCTTGGTAAGCATTAAAATTTTGCTGATAGTGTGTCTTCGTCTGCTCAAAACTAGCCCTCAGACGTCCCTGTAAATTAAACTTAAAATAGGCGCAAGTCTCAGCAGCAATCTGGATACGTGCATCTTTAATAATGCCTTGCTCATTAAAAAGAAAATCAATCAAACCGTTATGAGTACAGTTCGCATTACGCTCAGACAGCGCAAAGGGCATCGATGCTTTTTTCCACTTGGCTGAATGACTCCAATATCGACCCGGCTCGAAGAGATATTCCCAGTGGGGATGATTGGTTCTCTGAACCCCTCTTTGTACTGGTATAATAAACCCATTCTCCGATATTATTTCGATTTCAAATACGGGTAATGAGGCTAAATCACTTTTATGTTCTTTAATTAATTCGTATGGATCCTCAACGATTTGGAAGGCAGTTTGATTGGATGAATAAAGTCGAATGATGCCATCAAATTGACTCTCCACACTGGCTGCATCGGTAGGGCGTGAAAAAGATGAGGCAGGCCAAAGATTTAGCTTCTCTACAAGAGTGAAAGTCGCTCCTGCTGCTCCGCCACTATCCAAGACAATAAATAATAGTACTAAAAACTGTCCCCAGATTCTAAATGTTTGCATCAATTTCCTGTCTTTTGGCTAGACCAATAACAACTTGGAACTGTTAGTAATATGCGTAAGCATTTAATACTTTAGTCTTAAATTATGGACAAACAAAATCGTCCACACCTTGCGAACTACATTGGGGTGGAAAACCGTTCTGCGTTTAAGTTCTGTGAATAGTGAGTTTACCAATGAAAAATCCTTTTTACTCTCTAGCGACCAATTGTAGAATGTACTGCTTATCTGCGAATTAATCAATGTACTAATAAATAGAGCCCTCGCACTTTTTCTGTTCTATGCAGTAGTTGTAACTATTTTATTTTTACTGAAAAATTCAAAAAAATGTCTAAAACATTAACAAATATTCATGTCTCTATTCACC
>JAUUZN010000127.1 GCA_030589945.1 Gammaproteobacteria bacterium
CCACCAACACTGAAATATACGCTCGGAATATAGGGTGATGCGGTAAAGAAACCAAAGTCTTCTGCGCCCATACCACTTTCTGCAGGTTCAATTAAAATATCATTACCCATTTTATCTATCAAAACACCTTTTAGACGTCTTGCAAGTGCAGCATCATTAAAGGTAGGCGGATATGATTCGGTACTCAGAACGACATCGGGTAAATTATCCTCCTTGATTCCAGCTGTACGCGCTGTACCAATGGCAACTCTCTTGATGGCTGAAAGCAGCTGTTCTCGAACACGGGGATTTAAGCTTCTTACAGTTAATTGTAATTCAGCACGCTCTGAAATAATGTTATGTTTGGTTCCTGCATGAATAGCACCAACAGTGATTACACCTGCATCTCTAGGCGCCAATTCACGACTAATAATGGTTTGTAAATTAAGGATTATTTGTGCGGCAATCACCACCGGATCTTTACCCTGATGCGGATAAGCACCATGTGCACCAATACCGTGAACGGTGATGTCAATTGTATCTGATCCCGCATAAGGAGAGCCTTCATCTACAGTAATTTTACCGGCCTCTGCATCGGCATCGACATGAAAAGCAAAGGCATAATCTGGCCGACCAAATCGTTTCCAAAGGTTATCCGCCATCATTGCGCTTGCCCCGGGACCTCTTTCTTCAGCAGGTTGCCCGATGAGCATGAGAGTTCCTGACCAATTATCACGCATCGCTGCCAATCTTCTTGCTGTACCCACTAAACTGGTGATATGGACATCATGACCGCAGGCATGCATCACACTGACAAGGTTTCCATCCCAATCTTCCATCATCGCTTGGGAAGCATTTTTGAGCCCAGACAATTCTTTTACAGGTAATCCATCCATATCGGCGCGGAGCATAACCATGGGTCCTTCACCATTTTTCATAATAGCCACTAGCCCAGTCCCACCGACACCTTCAGTAACTTCAAATCCCGCCGCTCTCAATTCTTTTGAGAGACGCTTGGCAGTCTTATGTTCCATAAGTGACAATTCTGGATTCCTATGAAAATGATCCCATAGTGGCCCAAGAGTTTCCTTATAATCTTTGTCAATTAGAGCCGATATATCCGACGACTTAAGCTGCGTAGTAGTCAATAATATTGTGAAGGTTATTAATGCCAGTATTGTTTTTTTCATTATATTTTCCGTCTCATCAGTTAATTAATCGGTTTGACATATGATTACCAACCATACCTAGGTATAAAACGATGGTACTCACAGATGACAATCACTATTTTTGGTTGTTAAATAATTACGATAAATCCTTCACCATTTTTATTATTACATTTTCTGCGCCATTAGCCGCTGTATTGGTTTCACGACTAACTTCTTCATAATCTCGTATCAGATAAAACGGCTCACCAGGAATGGTGGCGCCCAGTTCAATGGTTTTGAATCCCTCTTTCCGGGCAGCTTCCTCTCCCAAATCTAGCAGCAATGTGCCAATGCCTTGTCGAATCCACTTTGGATGCGTGTACATCGCTCTGATGCGGGCAGGGTCGATTTCTGGGTTACTTAATGAGTCATCTCTACCAACCGTATGATCGCCACCATAGAGCGTTTTACGCTTTCCCCAGCCACCGCAACCAACCATTACAACTTCATTTTCATATATGGTTTCAATAATAAAATAAGTCTGATCATCAATCAGACTTCTATCCACTCCCATGGTTTCTTTTGCTGCTTCAATTTCAGTGGGCGACAGAAATGATTTCATATTGCCGCTAATAGACAAACCCATGAGTTGAATGATTGATGGAATATCAGAAACTTTTGCAATGCGATGTGTAAGACTTAGTTTCTTAGACTGAGTTACGTTATACATAAATGAGTCCTAGCCATTAATAAGACAGTAAAAACGATTATCAACGATCCGCTACTCATCCTTACTATTGATGATTAAAAGCATTAATCCCATCAACATCGCATACTGGAAAGAACCGTTCATTGCACCTTGTCCGGCTTCAGTTTGCCACATCTGAAAATAAGCACCACCAATTGCAGAAAACAGGCCAAACCATATTATTACACCTAATCCAGAACCTAAGAGTGCATATTTTTTTGCCTTTTGAAACTCCTCGGAACTCGTATTTCTAGCAATCCAAAGGTCAAAACTCCCCTTCGCGGCCAATAATCCTGCACCTAATTCTAAAATAATGATGATCCATAACATCGTCCAAATTAAAGCTGAAGACTCTACAGCGGGCCCGATATGTTCAGGGTAAGCTATTTGACCAGACATTCCTGTAATTAAAGTAACATAGCCATAGGCAGCTTGGAGGTTAACAATATTTTGAAGAGCGTATACAATACAGAAAAAAGCAACAAAGGATGATAAGGAAATTTTTATTATTCTTAGCATTTTTTAAGATCCAATTTAAAGAGTATAGTTAATAAAAGTACGCCTTTGGTCGTATAATTGCAAATTTCATGGGGACCAGTTTTAAAGGTCAATATATTATGATAAATCTATTTCGAAAAAACAGAAAGAAACTGATGGATGAAAACAAATTCAGCAAATATTTATTTTATACATTCGGGGAGATTGCTCTCATTGTAGTCGGCATTATGTTGGCTCTATATTTGGATCAATTAAACAATAAATCAAAAATAAAATCAGATGAAATTGAAATCCTAAAAGAAATAAAGAGTAATTTAATGAGTAGCAAAATTACCTTTCAGAGAACCATTGATGCAGAAAATATGTTTCTTGATTCTAATTTGAAAATTCTAGATTATTTGGATAATCGAAAACCTTATGAGCAATCCCTTGACCGCTCTTTTGGTATCTATTATTGGACGATATCCACCAACGTGATTAGTGGTGGATATAATTATTTAAAATCAACAGGCATCGATATAATTTCAAATAATAAGTTACGTCAAAAAATTAGTTATATTTTTGAAAATAAGTTTGCGGCGCTGAGGTTTGAAAATGAAGTTTGGTCAAATAACTTACAACAAATTGTATCTTATCCATACCATGTCGCACATTTTAGAAGCTACTATGCAAAAGTCGAAGATGGAAAGGGGGACAAAGAAATAGAACATGCAAGACCCTTTAATTACTCAGCATTATTAGACGACGATCAGTTTAAAAGTATCAATGCCGAAATTATTGTCAATAGGCGTTGGAATATTTTTAACGTCCAAGAGCTCATTGATGAATCTGATAAATTAATTATAGAAATTGCTAAGGAAATAGAGCATTTATCTAGTGAATAACTACACAAAAAGGCTCTGGATTATTAATAACTATTGGAACATTTAGTATTTATGCTATCCCTTCACGCTTAGCTCGCCGATAAAAATAAACCGCCAATAAAGTACTTGAGATTGGCATCATAATACCAAATTCATCGATGTAAAAATGCGTCCCTTCACCTTGAATAGTTATGGGTGTATAGATCGCTTGGATAAATAAATTATGACTTGCATGCAAAATAACTGCTGGCCAAAGGCTTTTAGACTTAAAGGCATAATATGCATAGACAATCCCTTGAGGAAGAATCGACATGGTGAACAAAAACATCTGCACCACTAAATTTCCTTCTCCGGCATTGTAGTCAGTAAATAATATTGCTGGCCAATGCCAAACACTCCAAATTAAACCCGACACTAATCCCACTGCCCAAAATGGCATTACTTTACGCATCTCCCAAATCATAAATCCACGCCAACCAATTTCTTCGCCTAAGGCACGCGATGCTGAGCCAACAATACCAATAGTAGCGGTAAGAAAAATACCAAATATCACCGCCATCATATTAATATCAGATTCACCAATAATTTGCTCTGACCATTTACTCAAGGCATCAGGATTACCGAAACCGCTTCCACCTAACCCAAAGATCCAAACCGGTAGATAAATAGCAAGGCCATAAGCAATAGGCAACAAATACGTTTCCCAATTCCAACGCCATTCTCCCCAGCGCCAAAGCATGGATGAAACTTTACGCTTTAAAATAAGAGTCGTTAATATAGCGGCAATGCCGGGAGACCACATGACACCCGTGACAAGTAATCGGCTCATCGCGCCTTGATAGGCCATGAGTCCTTCGAATATTGCACTAAACGCCAACATAATAACTAAGAAAATAGTAAAGGCGCGCCAGGCAGACCTGCGTTCATCATTATCTTCTACTTGGTGCATTCTAATCTCCACTTGAAGAGCTATCTCAGACTGATATTATAATAGAAGTAACTTTTCGATTTTATTCAAAAGTTCATGCTCTTTTGTCATGCCTGTCTTTTGGCATTTTTTATTTTTGAAATTTCATAAGTAATGTACTTCTATTTGTAGTATTTATCAAACATGGAACAACTCTCCTTGGTCATTAAGTGAGTTGATCATAGTCAAGCACTGCTAATATAACTATAATATTAGTACTGCCATATAGAAGGAGATCCCATGTTTAAGTTTCTAAGTAAAACGCTGCTGACCGGATTTATTACACTATTACCGGTCATACTTACCATTTATCTTCTGTACTGGTTGGGAACTTCGTCTGAAGCGGTGATGGGTAATGCATTTAAATACTTATTTCCCACAAGTAAATATTTCCCAGGCCTCGGTATGATAGTCGGTATTATTGTTGTACTGTTTGTTGGGCTAATGATGAACGCCTACCTAGTGCGAAAACTTTTTTCATTTGGAGAACAAATTCTCTATCGGCTGCCACTAATTAAGTCAATCTACCGCGCATTTCGTGACTTCTTTGATTTTTTCTCTCCCAATAAAGAAGGTCTAGGTCAGGTGGTTGCCATTAGTATAAATGGTATGGAACTGGTGGGATTTATGACTCAGGATGACGAGAAACGCCTACCTCCTTCATTCCGAGATCGCGATGCCGTACTTGTATATCTGCCAATGAGTTATATGGTGGGTGGCTACACTCTTCTAGTTCCGCGTAGTAACCTTCGCCCATTAGAAATGAGTCGAGAAGAAGCGATGAGGTTTGTATTGACTGCAGGAATTACGGGAAAGAGTTAGTTTTTTTAAGAAAAAATAACCCTACTAAAATTGATAAATTAGGGATGAAACTATTCTTAAGTGTTTTAAGCTCGACGTAGAAAATAAATCATCTTTTTACCTTCGAAATCTTCACCGAGTAGTTCAATATCATTGTTACTCATGGCCCAGGCATGGATGTCAGAAAAGGAACAGGTATGCTCTGACTCCATTCGCAATATATCACCCGGCGACATTGACATCAGTGCCTGATAACTTTTTATCACTGGCATTCCGAATCCACATCCTCCTAAGGTAATTGTCTTCTTTGCAGTAAAATCAGGCTTAGGTGTTTTATTGATCTCGAACCTTATATCGTCTAACGATTTCACCCTCACTGGGCTGGTCGACGCTGTTGGCTTTTTAATAGTCGTTTTCATAGTTCAAATATTCCTATCAATGACCTTTTTCTTTTAAAAGTTTCATTTCATACAGTCAACTTTTGTTGGCAGCTTACCACGAATAACCCCAACAACTCATTGATGAGGATTTAAATCGCTAAAGCATATTCCACAGCTTTCTGTGCATGAATTTCTGTAGTATCTAATAACTTTACCATTGTATCTTCTTGGCTTACCAACATACCAATTTCAGTACAGCCAAGAATG
This sequence comes from Gammaproteobacteria bacterium, assembly GCA_030589945.1. Classification (GTDB taxonomy): domain Bacteria; phylum Pseudomonadota; class Gammaproteobacteria; order Enterobacterales. Next base: position 5,652 of record JAUUZN010000127.1, read on the forward strand.
ACTGCTTCTGCACCATCTTTGGCTAGGGCATCAATAATGCGTAGGTATTCTGCTTTTGAATTCGCATCAATATTTCCTAAACAGAGTTCCTCATAAATAACCCCATGTACCACATCCCTATCTTCCTTTTCTGGGACTAATACATTGAGTCCATACTTCTCAGTTAACCGGCCTTTGTAGAAGTCTTCTTCCATTGTAAAGGCGGTACCTAAAAGACCCACCGTTTTAATACCCTCTTTAACAAGAACATCGGCAGTCGCGTCTGCAATATGAAGCAGTGGGATGTTTATAGCATTTTCAATTTCTTGAGCAACTTTATGCATAGTATTGGTACAGATTAATATAAAGTCTGCGCCCGCTGACTCTATGCCTTTTGCGGCCTGAGAAAGTATTTTAGCCGTTCCATCCCAGTCGCCTGAGTGCTGTAATTTCTCAATGGGATCAAAATCAACACTGTACATTGCAATTTTTGCAGAGTGCAATCCACCAAGGCTGTTTTTTACACCTTTATTAATTGCACGATAATATCCAACCGTACTTTCCCAACTCATGCCGCCTAACAAACCAATTGTTTTCATTGTATTGCCTTTGAATTACTTATCCATCCACTCATAAAAGTTAACCGTCGCTATAATTGACCGTACTCGTGGCGTTTCAAATATCGCTGCGTGAGCACCACCTTTTAGAACCACCCATTGTTTATTAGCATTTGGGAATTCAATGAATGCTTTTGCATGAAAGTCGCTGTGGGCAATTGGGTCAAACTCTCCCTGTAATAACATCACAGGCATTGTAACTTTTGTGGCGTTCAACTGATTGTATTGGTGGGTATAATTCCAATCAGCACGAATTGGATCTGCTTGTAGAGAATGACGTACGTACTCATCAATTGCTTTTTGGCTAATAGCTCCGGGAACAATGAAATCACTAGCAGCATTTTTTGCAGTGTTAATTTCCCTCAAAGGCTTGGCTGTATTTATATCTTCTGGATTCTGATAATTTAACTCTGGCGGATAACCAAATAATGTGAGGCTTTTAATATGTTCAGGGTATTGTTGAGCAGCAAGCTGGCTTAGCATAGAACCCATTGACCAACCCCAAAGATGAATTTTTTGATTATTTTTATTGGCTAGCCACTCAAGCACAATTGAAATATCTTTCGCAGCACGATTTGGTGTGTTCCATCCTGTCGAATCACGTGGAGTTTCACCGTAGCCGCGTGCATCTAGGGCCCAGACGCTATATCCCATTTCATTAAAACCATCCATCAGAGAAAGCTCTTCACCCTCAACCTGTAAATCAAAGTCAGGAAGCGAGCTCCAGGTTCTTCCGTGATGAAGAAGAATGAATCCTTTAGGATCCTCAACAGTTTTTTGCCAAAGTGCCATAGGATGACCATCTGCATCGATAGTGATCTTAACTGCTGGCGACGCTTCGATGCCGCGTGCAAAAGCCAGTATTAAAATGGGCAGTACAACTAACAGTTTAAGAGTTTTCATTTTTGCGCCTTTATTCATTAGGAATTTTCGTTGCTTGCCATGCCACGGCCTGCCACTGATCATTGCGTTTTAAAAACGTACCGGTGTTAAAATAGTAAACATGGGTTGTCGTGTCTGCTTTTACTTCTATTCCAACTAATTTGAATGCGACTATTGCAGTTTTATTGTATACACGAATATCAATTTCTTCTGCACTGAACGTAGTAGTTGATTCGGCATCACTAGTTCTGCCCTCCCCTGTGTCTTTTTCTGATTTCTTTTCTGAACTCATTCCATCCATAATAAACTTTTTATCGAATCGCGTTCCGTCAGAGCTGGTATAAATTAAATCATCAGCCCAAAAATCATTATGGTGTTTAAGACTCTGATGTTTTAAAAAATCACTTAATAAAACTTTTAATGTTTCTTTGTCGTTCACACTAGTATTGTCAGCATAATTTGACTGATGACTAACAATGAATAAAGTTAATAAAACAATAAGATATTTTTTCATGGCATCCTCACGCACATTATTAAATTGACTCTGACCCCAATTTTCTTAATCGACTCTGACCCCAATTTTAATATTAAGGTTAATGACTTTGGACTAGATTAGACTGACAACCTTATCTTCAGTTACTTTCTTCAGCTGTCAGCTTCAAATATTCTTCACGGTATTGTGTTGCTAGTTTATTTGACCTTTCACTCAGAACGAGCCAATCAGAATGATCTCTGAGTTTTTGATACATTGGGAACTGTCTAACTTCATA
>JAUUZN010000048.1 GCA_030589945.1 Gammaproteobacteria bacterium
CAAAAAGAGACTAGTGTTTGTTGGCTATTCACACAATGCTTCCTTATTAATTATTAATTATTGTTTGAAGTTGCTAGAACTTGTTGGAAGTTACTATAAATAGAATATGAATTTTCGTCAAATTAGGGTTGAAGAATAGACAGAGTCTATATTACACATGATTGCTATTATTCTACTCCGTGGAGAGGTAAAATTTCGTGAAACGACGTTATCAGTGTTTTAAATTTAGATGAATACAGAGCCAGTGCACTGGTTGCAATACGACTGATGAGAGAGTATCGAGCTGTACAACTTCAGCATGAATGACCATATATGCTAAGATGAAACTACCTTTACGAGGTGAGAAACAATATGGATCACTTATTGAATTTATCGACTGCTGCTAAATTAGTTGGCGTTAGTAGAGGAATAATTCAATCTAAAATCAAAAACGGTGAACTCGAAACTTTCGAGGGACACATTAGAATGTCGTCGTTATGCAAAGCTTACCCAGAGATTGAAAATAAAACCGACCCAGTCCTAGAACGCATGACACGTCTGCGTGAAAACTCGATGTGGGAAGCTAAGCCAGTGGGAAAATCTGCTGAGCGACTGTTATCCAGTCAGGTTCATCAGTTACAGGTTGAATTACAAGATGCACAGGCAGAAATAAACACCTATGTGATACTTTTTGATGAACTCAACAGTCGACTTTCACAAATGAAAGAAGATTGTGAGCGCGAAGAGAAGCAAAAGTTACAGGCACTTATTAATTGGATAACAACTCAGATCTAAGCGTATTAAAGCAAAATCTTATGAATTGATGGATGATTGTCAAATTGCCGAGATAGTGTTTGCTGGTTTTAGTCTAACGTAGCACAACTTTTTCGAATGGACCTAAGAGCCGAAGTTGAGCCCTTTAGTGAGAATTTAAATTTAACTGTCTGCCCTTCAAGCCAATTTAATTTTATGAAAACACTATCGGATGTGGATAATCTTAATATAGCATCTGCTCGATTGCTGAAATGTAAATAATTTGACGACCATTCTTGTGTCAATATCGTCTTTTTCTGAGAATCACCCCATTCCACAATCGTGGTGATTACGTCATATCCATCTTCGGTTATTGTGTTTCCTAAAATAGGAGACATATTAAATCCGACAAAAGCCCATTCAACATCTTTTTTACAACCAATACTCATCCATGCTTTGATATTCCGATATTGATAACTTATTTCTTCCATGGGTTTGATCGTCGGAGAAGTCGCAAAATTCGAGATATCATTTGCTCTTCCACTTCTTGATGTACTTACGGTCCATTCAGCTGGTGGTAGAGGTTTTTTAACTTTCTCAGTTTTGCTTTCATCGGCACTGGAATCCGTACTGATTGGGCTGATATCTGATGTACTAATAATTATTGGACCATGGTCGGCGCTAGATGTTGTTGACTCACTCATATCAAAATACAGGGCAACACCAATAAAAATTATTACCGATAGAATAACCGAAAAAATAATAGGCAATATTTTGTTGGAGACAGGAGTACCGCATTTAGGACATTCGGTGGCACCCTCTTCAATTTGCTCACCACAGTCTTTGCATTCCATTGAAGCCATATTTAGATCCCTCTAAGTTAGTTAATAAATAGCTAGCAAATAATAACTAAGTAATTTCTGTCTTTCAACCAATAAACCAAGTTCTTTTTATGTGAATTCAGACACCTTCAGTTAAATCGTTGTCGGCTATACTGGCTTCAATATTACAACAAATAAATATTGAATGGACGACTCACATGGCGATGAAAAGGTTACATGCTTGGCTTGAAACATTAGTCAATGAAGACGGTTCTGATCTCTACCTAAGTACCGGTGCGCCTGCTTCTGCGAAGTTTCACGGAAAGATGAATAAGCTTTCAGATACACCCCTTTCTTCTGAGCAGATTAGAGCGATGGCCTATGAATTGATGGATGACCGTCAAATTGCTGAGTTTGAAGAATTGATGGAAATGAATCTTGCTATTTCTGAAGCGGGAATTGGTCGCTTTCGTGTGAATATCTTTCGCCAAAGAAATAACATTGCTATGGTCCTTCGAAATATTGCTACAGAATTACCTGATTACAGAGATTTAGGCCTACCATCCATTTTAACTGAAGTTATTATGGAAAAAAGAGGCTTGGTATTATTTGTTGGTGGTACAGGTTCAGGAAAGTCGACCTCACTTGCGGCATTAATAGATTATCGAAATATTCACAGTGATGGCCATATTATTACCATTGAAGATCCGGTTGAATTCTTACACCCTCATAAGGGATGCATTGTTAATCAGCGTGAGATTGACATGGATACATTGAGCTATCACAACGCCTTGAAAAATACACTTCGTCAAGCGCCTGATGTAATTTTGATAGGTGAGATTCGTGATGCTGAAACCATGGAACATGCATTGGCATTCGCCGAAACGGGCCACCTCTGTATATCAACGTTACATGCCAATAATGCAAATCAGGCCATAGACAGAATTATTAATTTCTTTCCAGAAGAGCGCCATCGACAGGTGTTTAATGACTTGTCACTCAATATAAAAGCCTTTGTTTCACAACGTCTAGTTAAGACCATTGATAACAAACGAGCTGCCGCAGTAGAAATCTTGCTGGGTACCACAATTGTTCAAGACCTCATCAAAAAACAAGACACCATGGGTATTAAAGAAGTGATGGCTAAATCTAGCGCCATTGGAATGCAAACATTTGATAGGGCATTATTTCAACTTTATCAAGATGGCAAAATAACCCTCGATGAAGCTGTAGTAAATGCAGATTCCGCGAACAACTTACGCCTGATGATTAAACTGGCTGAAGGTGGTACTGCTGAAGATCTTGCAAGCTCAGATTCAGGACTATCCCTTGAGATTGAAATGTCTGAAGTTGAGAAAAATGCCGAAGAGGATGATGTCGATGATATTATCTTGCATGACATTGTTACTAATAACATTGTTGCGGATGACAATCATGACGACTTGCCACCGCCACCACAAATCTCTTAAGCTATTTAATTTAAAGGCCTACAAGTTCTGCATGAACTCCTTGGCTGATAACTGAGTCGAGTATTTGATGACTGGTCAATTTACTTGGATTATAGAGGACAATCATTAGGTGTGGAGTTTCATCATGGAAAGATGCACTACCAACGCCATCTTTTGCGATGACAACGTCGCGAATTTTTTCGAGCGTTTTGTGATCCAAAGTCTCGTCGATGTGGATCATAATGTCCGCAAGATTCGTACTCATAGTCATTTCTCCTAATTCAGTTACGTGCTTCGCAAAATTGCAATAGCAACCTACCTAATACTAATGGATTTATGCAACTCCATCAATGTATTGTAATTTGATAAATAAAACACGATTGTTTTTGACATAAATTGTTAAGTTATTCAATACTTTAGATATTGAAAAAATCCTAAAATGTTCTAAAGTTAGTCTATAGATAGCTCTTTAAAACGGAATCGTTAATAACTCCATATGTCAATTCTTGCAAATACACGTATTGGAACAAGGCTTGGATTAAGTTTTGGGATCATAGTGATATTTTTAATAATTATTACATCTATTGCTATTTCAAGTCTAAAGAGCCAGACGCAGACCACTAGAGACTTTATTAATGCTGATGTCGCACAATTAGAACTTGCTCACGCGATCAATGCAGAAGCACAAGCCGCAGCTTTAAAACTGTTACAAATCCTTTCCACCATAGAACGAGATGACAGGATACCCCTGTATAAAGAAATGGATGCACATAATGCGACTCTAAATCAGTTGTTCATAAAGTTTACCAAAGAAAATTCGGGTGAAGTCGACATTGAACACATTATTAAAGATCGCAATGAATATGAAATCGCCTTCCAAGAAACCGTTGAGTATGTAGAATATAATAGAGAGATCGCCTTTGATAATTATCTTGAAAGTACTCATCCAAAACTTAACAAACTGTTACTAGAACTCAGTTATTTTCTCCTCGAACAAGAAAAGCTGTTAGATAAAAAGCAACTTGCATCAGAAGCAAAAAGTGAGGAGTCAGCCACTCTAGTTATTTTTCTAGCGATTACAATTTTACTATTGATGATTGTTCTCTCCATACTGATTACAAGAAGTATCGTAGTGCCTCTTGCTGAAACAGTAGAGAGTGCAAAAAGGATCGCTAGCGGTGATATTCAACTTCAGGATTCGGTGGATCGCAAAGATGAAATTGGTGAACTTAGTAGTGCCTTTCGTCGAATGACAAAGAATTTGAAGACGCTTTTCAGTGATCTTGAACAGTCTCGAGATGAAGCACTTACAGCAACTCAAGCAAAATCACAGTTTCTTGCAACCATGAGCCATGAAATTCGAACGCCAATGAATGGTGTGATTGGCATGGCACAGTTACTTGAAGGCACCAAATTAACAATTGAGCAAAAGGATTACTTAGATGCCATAAGTCGTTCTGGAGATGGTTTATTAGCAATTATAAATAATGTATTAGACTTTACCAAGCTTGAGGATGAGAAGGTTGAAATAGAAACGATACCTTTCGATCTCGAACAAATCTGTCAAGACTGTATTGAATTAATCGCTGCGAATGATAAGCATGCCGATGTCGAGTTTATCCTTGATTACCACCCGGATTGCGCAAGACATTTTTTGGGTGATCCATCTCGTATTCGACAAATATTTCTTAATTTATTAGGGAATGCTGCAAAGTTTACCAATGAAGGCTTCATTCGTTGTGGGGTATCCTGTATTCCTGCTGAGAATGGAGAAGAACAAGTACGCTTAGAATTTCAAGATACGGGAATTGGCATCAAACCCGAAGTTATAAATAGTTTATTTGATGAATTCACCCAAGCTGATGTCACTACCACACGCAAGTTTGGCGGCACAGGCTTGGGTCTTTCAATCACTAAAAAATTAGTAGCACTGATGGGGGGTGAAATAGGAGCAAACTCGGTTGTTGGTGAAGGTTCAACCTTTTGGATCAGTGGTATATTATCTGCAACCGAATCTCCTAATGCCGTTCAAGAAGAGTCTTTATTAGGATTAAAAGTACTCTTTGTAGATGATAATCCACAAAACTTAATAATTTTTGAACAAATGTTACTGCATATGGGTACTGAGCCGGTCATTCTGTCTGACTCAACTCAGGCAATGCGGATGTTGCAAGATGCGGAGCAAACTGGACATCCTTTCGAGATTGCGATTCTAGATCATAATATGCCCGGTTTAAATGGTATGGAGCTAGGACTAGAAATTCGTGAAGGTCTGCAATTTGATCATCTAAAATTACTGATATTTTCATCCATCGGGCAAAAAGGTGATGCTGCTCTCTTTGCTAAAGCAGGCTTTGATGCTTATCTAGATAAGTTGTGCCGTTATGAGGTCTTACAATCTATTTTATCTTCGATGCTAACTCATGATACTGAAACCCCCATAATCACCCAACACAGTATCAAAGACGCTCAACAATCTACTCGTGTTGAACATCATTCCTTTAAAGGCTCAATCCTAGTAGTCGAGGACAATAAAACCAATCAGATTATCGCCAAAAAGTTTTTAGTCAAACTGGGGTTGAAAGTTGATCTTGCTATTAACGGTCAAGAGGCGATTAATTTTTTTGCTACCAAAAGTTATGAGCTAATCTTTATGGATTGTCGAATGCCAGTCATGGATGGTTATCAAGCGACAAGAGCAATTCGCCTCATCGAGAAGAAGCATCAACAAAAACCGATCCCTATCATTGCATTAACCGCCAATGCTTCAAAGGAAGATAGAGAACGTTGTAAGCAGTCGGGAATGGATGATGTGGTGACTAAGCCATTCAAACGAGCGGACTTATCAAACGCCCTATTTAAATGGCTACCTCAATGAGCGAAAAAGAAGGTTACTCTTCAATATTAAATTCCATGGTGTAACACATATTACTTTGCTCGACAGCAACACCTGCTAAATAAGAAGGTTTAAACTTCCATTTATAGACAGCCCGCTTTGCATTTTTTACGAAGACTCGACCAGGTTCTGAGCTTGCCACAACGATATCCGTTGGTTTTCCATCTGGCATAATTGTAAAGCACAAACGAACAAAACCATTGGTGTTTGCTCCTCTGGGCCAACGAGGCTCAGAAATTAAAATGGGCATGGCTTCTTGATTAACTTCATCTCCAGTGTTGTTGCTTCCACCCGGTATGAAGCTAGAACCATTGATTGTCCCAGGGCCGAATAATGGCTCACCAAACTCAGGAACTTCAGTTGTTGGCTCAGTTGGTTCTTGTGGCTCAGGGTCAGTGCTTGGATTAGCAGGTAGTTCTTGAATGACATCAGGTTCTGGTAAGTCATGCCTAATGATAGTTGTTAGATCGTCTTCATAACTGACTTTATCAAGTTCTGGTGTGTCAAATGGGGGCTGAGGTGGAGGATTAGCCTTTGTCTCAATGAGTGTAGACATTAATAGAAAGAGTGAAAAGGTAATGGGTATACCAATTAAAAAGCTCGTTAAAATTCTATTCGTTTTACTATTCATGACGACTATCCTTTTATAAGGTTAAAGTTGATGTTACGCGGTTGTTTTTGCCCCTATTTTGTTTAAATTTACAGATTTTAATAACCTGCGCTTAAATTAACAGTAGGACTTGAACCCTAAAATGTCCAGTAAAAAGTCATTTTTGCAACCAGTATGTCAACCATATCGACAGTTAATCGTTAGTTGATATATGCTTTAGATAACAGAATGATAGTGATGAATAATAAAATATATAAACGAACCAAATACATAAGAATTCTTTTTACAGCGCTTTTATTACACTTACTTTGCGCCTGCGGTGGAAGTTCGGATGGGAGCAGTAGCAATACAACGCCACCTTCAACTTCTACCAACAATAGCCCAACAGGCTCTCTGGTAATCAGTGGAAATATACAGGTGGGCGAAACACTAACCTTAAGTAATGACATTGCAGATACCGATGGCCTAGGTTCATTTAATTACCAATGGCTTCGAACAATAAATGGCTCAACATCAGATATTAGTGGTGCAACTTCTAACTCATACACCATTATCTCAGATGATGTTGGTTACTCATTGTCAGCTTCGGTGAGTTATGTTGATGGTAACAATTTTTCTGAAACCGTAAGCAGTTTTGCAACCGCAGTGGTGAGCAATGGTCTAACGTCGAGCAAACCTAATATTTTGTTAATCATTGCTGATGATCAAGGCCTTGATGCTTCTGCCCAGTACGATTTATCGACCGACCTACCAAGCACGCCCACTCTCGATCAACTTGCGGCTCAAGGTATTACTTTTGATAACACCTGGGCGACGCCAGCCTGTACCACCACAAGAGGAAGTTTGATCACTGGCCAACATGGAATTAAAAGCGGTATAAGTTTTATTCCCGCCAGAATGGAGAGCACGACTGAAACCGTCCAGCGTTTTTTAAAGGCTCAATCAGCCAGTTCAGATTATCAAACTGCTGTGATCGGTAAATGGCACTTAGGTGGCGGAAATACTGAATTAAGTCATCCAACTGATAGCGGCGTTGGTTATTATGCGGGCTCAATACAGGGTGTAATTGATGATTATTATGATTGGGACCTGACCATTAATGGAGTCAGTACCAATAGCACCGAATATCACACTACTAAATTAACCGATTTGGCGATTGATTGGGTTAGTGAGCAAAACCTACAAAACTCCCCCTGGTTTTTATGGTTAGCATATGTGGCACCTCATTCACCCTTTCATTTGCCACCTTCTGATTTACACAGCCGACAAATTTTGACGGGAACAGCTGATCATATTAACGCCAACAAACGAGATTATTACTTGGCTGCTATTGAAGCCATGGACAGTGAAATTGGTCGACTATTATCCTCCATGTCCGATGACGACTTAGCCAATACACTCATTATTTATATTGGCGACAATGGAACTCCCGCCAGTGTGATTGATACCTCAGTGTTCGTACGTACGCACAGTAAAGGCAGTCTCTACGAAGGTGGAATTAGAATTCCCATGATAGTTTCTGGTCGAGGTGTTCTACGTCAAAACATTCATGATAGCTCACTCATCAACACTACTGATTTTTATGCGACCATTAATACTCTTGCTGGGAGCTCTGTGAGCAAAATCAACAATAGTTTTGATTTTTCAGAGCTCTTTGAAACTGAATTAGTTGCTCAACGACAATATAATTATTCTGAGTTTGAAAGTGCTGAGGTCACGGGTTGGGCTGTTAGAAATCAAGACTTCAAGCTCATAGAATTTGCCGATGGTTCACAGGAACTTTATCAGATCAGCACCGATCTTGATGAGTCTAATAACCTCATCACCAATACCAATCAGTCTGAGTTGATTGCAGAGCTGAGTAATCAAGCTGCTCTGATCAGAACCAACACAGCGGTTGATATCACAAATATCATTCTTACGAACCGTAGCGCGAATTGTGCAGCCTATGTTGAGAGCCACCAATCATTGGTGACCGATATCAACAACAGTCTTGTATTTAATGGTAATTCAACCATCACTTATCAAGACGGTCAGTGCTTTATTCAAACAGACAACATCCCCAACCACGACTTTAATGATGGTGGTTTGGCGTTCCCTAATGATGTTAGCGAGCAGGACATTACCTTTGTGATAACCGCAAGCCCAAGTCCAGCATCATCGGTAACTGCAATCAGTTTGGCGGTGGATAATGCAGTCTTGCTCAATGGCGTTAAGGTCGATCTCTTAGCCGCTGCCTGTTTTGGTGTCGGAGATGGCAAAGTGGGTTGTAATGATATTAATCAACCTTGGCGATACGATCCGATGCATGTGGCCAATGGTTTTAGAGTTGATTCACACAATGCTCATTCTCAACCCGATGGCAGTTATCATTATCATGGGACTCCCAAAGCACTTTACAGTGAAACCAGTACCGATGACGCTTCTCCCGTTGTTGGTTTTGCCGCCGATGGATATCCCATCTATGGTAGTTATTTTGATGATAATGGAATGATTAGAAAAGCACTCTCTAGTTATCGATTAAAATCGGGAAATCGGGCCTCTGGTGCAGGAAACCCAGGAGGTACCTATGATGGGACCTATCGTGATGACTATGAATATGCTCTGGGTCAGGGCGATTTAGATGAATGCAACGGAATGACTGTTGATGGAAACTATGGATATTATATCAGTGATGGCTTCCCATATATTTTAAGCTGCTTTAAGGGAACTCCGGATCCATCATTTAATAAGTAAGGATTGACAATAAATATCCTTATTTAACATCTAATAGTTGTATAGCAGGTCTATGTTTTGGTATACTTCGCGCCGATTGGTGTCTGGGCTCCCTCATGCTTTAGAGTTTCAGAAGTTGAAAGTAACAGTCACTAGCTAAAATTGTTTGATTTTTAAAAAGCCCTTTTTTATAGGGTTTTTTTGTAAACAGTGAATTCTGAAGGGGCGCCTGAGATGAAAGGGCACTGCCCAGTTTAGTTAACAAGTACTATCTGAACCGGGCCTTATGGCCTTTTTTTTGTTTTTAAGGGTATGAAAATGGCAAGTATTGCAAAACTCAATGAGATGTTTGGACCCGTAACTGAAGGCTTAGGCTTTGAGTTTGTTGGGCTTGAATATCTATCGGGTTCTTCGCCATCGATACTCAGAGTTTTCATTGATCATGCTGATGGTATTACCGTTGAAAATTGTGCCAAGGTCAGTCGACAAATAAGTGCGGTACTTGATGTTGAAGAACCTATCTCAGGTGACTATACCTTAGAAGTTTCTTCACCTGGTTTAGATAGGCCACTTTTCAAACTAGAACATTACAAACAATTTTTAGGCAGCAGAATAAAATGTAAATTACGTATGCCAATGGATGGACGTCGTAATTTTACCGGTGAATTAAAAGATGCGAACGAGCAAGAAATAACGCTGAGTATCGATAACGACACAGTTCACCTGTATTTCGAAGATATAGAGAAAGCGAATATATTGGCTTAGTTTAGAGTCTAAAATATCGCTAGAAAATTGGTTTATAAGTAGAAGACTTAATTAATAATAGATGTAACTAATACGTAAAAAGGTGTTGAGGCCAAAATTATGAATAACAAGGAAATCCTGTTAGTAGTTGACGCAGTCTCCAATGAGAAAGATGTTGACCCAGGTATAATTTTTGAAGCTATAGAAGCTGCACTCGCCATGGCTACTAAGAAAAAGCAGCCGGGTGACATAGATGTGCGCATCGATATTGATCGAGAAACGGGTGACTACGATTCTTACAGACGTTGGGAAATTGTAGAAGACACTGAAGAAGGCATTGAAAATCCTTACCAACAGATTGGCTTAGAGGCCGCACGACTGCAGGAAGAAAATGAAGAACTCGAAGTTGGAGAATTCATTGAAGAGCCCATTGATAGTATTGAATTTGGTCGAATTGCAGCACAAACTGCAAAACAGGTTATCGTACAAAAAGTACGTGAAGCTGAACGTGCGAAAGTATTTGACGCCTATGAAGACAGAGTGGGTGAGTTAGTAACGGGCATCGTTAAGCGCTCGACGCGTGACAGTATTATTCTAGATTTAGGCAATAATGCTGAAGCGGTTATTCCTCGCGAAGAGATGATGCCAAGAGAATCCGTACGGCCCGGTGACAGAATCCGTGGCATGTTATTCGATTTACGACCTGAAGCCCGTGGCCCTCAATTAATTATCAGCCGCACGCGTTCAAATATGTTGATTGAACTGTTTAAAATTGAAGTTCCAGAAATTGCTGAAGAACTCATCGACCTCAAGGGTGCCGCTCGTGACCCAGGTTCACGTGCAAAGATTGCTGTGAAGTCGAATGACCAGCGTATCGACCCTGTAGGAGCTTGCGTTGGAATGCGTGGATCTCGTGTCCAGGCGGTATCGGGCGAGTTAGGTGGCGAGCGAATAGATATTGTTTTATGGGACGATAACCCAGCACAGTTTGTGATTAATGCTATGGCACCTGCTGAAGTTTCATCCATTGTTGTTGATGAAGATTCGGGTGTTATGGACATCGCGGTTGAAGACGATCAGCTGGCTCAAGCCATTGGTAGAAGCGGACAGAATGTACGTCTAGCGAGTGAGTTGACCGGTTGGAGACTGAATGTAATGTCAGTGGATGAAGCTGAATCTAAAAATGCTGAAGAGACCGAAAATCTACAACAAAACTTCGTACGTGATATTGACGTTGATGAAGAACTGGCATTGGTGCTCATTCAAGAAGGCTTCACAACCATTGAAGAAATCGCCTACATTCCTCAATCAGAAATGATGGAAATTGAAGGTTTTGATGAAGGTCTTGTTGAAGAGTTAAGAACTCGAGCAAAGAATGCATTATTAACAAAAGCATTGGTGAGTGAAGAAAAATTAGATAATCAAGAACCCGCAGATGATTTACTTAATATGGAAGGTATGGACAAACATCTAGCCTTCGTACTTGCGAGTAAGAATGTCATCACTATGGAAGATCTTGCAGAATTGGCAGTTGATGATCTCATCGAAATTGAACAGATGGACGAAGAGCGAGCTGGCAGTCTTATCATGACTGCAAGAGCACCTTGGTTCGAGAACGACGAAGCATAATTTCTCTTAACAGAGTAAGTAAGAGATAGGAGCAATAGAAATAACATGGCAGAAGTGACAGTAAAAGAGCTTGCTGGAATCATCGGAACTGATGTTGATAAGTTGGTCAGCCAACTAAAGGACGCAGGTATTGATGCAGCAAAGGCTGGCGACGTTGTAACTGACGAACAAAAATCAGTTTTACTTGGATTTTTGAAGAAGAACCATGGTGAGGTAGAAACTTCCGAACCAAAACGGATCACGCTTAAAAGAAAGCAGAAGTCGACCCTTAAAATTTCGGGTAGTCATGGTCGAAATAAAACCGTCAACGTTGAAGTTCGTAAAAAGAGAACGTATGTAAAACGCAGTGACTTGGTTGCCAAAGAGCAGGAAGAGCGAGATCGTGTTGACGCCATTAAGGTCGCTGAAGAAGCTGCAATAAAGGCTGCTGAAGATAAGGTTGCCGCTGATATAGCAGCAGTAGAAGCTGAAAAAGTGGCTGCAGAGCAGGCTGAAAAAGAATCCGTTGAAGCCACTGCTAATGCTGCTAAAGCTGTTGAAGATGCAGAAAAAGATGCCGTTGTGAAAGCAAAGGCTGCTGAAGAAGCTCAGCAAGCTCTTATTAATGCTCAGGCCGATGCTTCTGTTGAAGATAAAGCTAAAACAGAAAAGCCTGCGAAAGATACTAATCGAAAGAAGAAGAAAAAAGGGCGTAAGCAGGATCAGGAATTACATTCTCCAAGACCTGCGAAAAAACGTACTCGAATAAAGCCTACTGCGACTCCAAGTGCACTTCAGCATGAATTTTCAAAGCCAACAGAACCTGTCATTAAGGAAGTGGCTATCCCTGAAACAATCGCCATCGGTGAACTTGCTTCTAAAATGTCAGTAAAAGCTGCTGAAGTGATTAAGGTGATGATGGGAATGGGCGTTATGGCGACCATTAACCAAATTATTGATCAGGAAACAGCAACATTGGTTGTTGAAGAAATGGGACATAAAGCGATTATTGCGGACCGTTCTGATATTGAACAGGCCGTATTGGGCGAATCTCAAACGAAAGCTGATTCTGTTGATTCAGTGCACCGTGCTCCTGTTGTTACCATCATGGGACACGTTGATCACGGTAAGACATCATTGCTTGATTACATTCGTAAATCTACCGTAGCATCGGGAGAGGCGGGTGGTATTACTCAGCATATTGGCGCTTATCATGTTGAGACCGATAAGGGCGAGATTACATTTCTTGATACTCCCGGTCACGCAGCATTTACAGCCATGCGAGCTCGTGGCGCCAATGCAACCGATATTGTAATTCTTGTCGTTGCCGCTGATGATGGTGTTATGCCGCAGACTGTTGAAGCTGTTCAGCACTCTAAAGCTGCTGGCGTACCGATGATCATTGCTGTCAATAAGATGGATAAAGAACAGGCTGATCCAGATCGTGTTAAGAATGAGTTATCAACTCATGAAGTTATTCCTGAAGAATGGGGTGGTGAATATCAGTTTGTTCACGTATCCGCTGAAACAGGTGAAGGTATTCCTGATTTATTAGAAGCCATCATTTTACAGGCAGAAATTTTAGAATTAACTGCTAAGGTTGATTGTCCTGCAGAAGGCGTGGTCATTGAAGCACGACTTGATAAGGGACGAGGCGCAATCGCTACAGTACTCGTACAGCGTGGAACGTTGAAGCGTGGTGGAATTCTACTTGCTGGTGAATATTACGGACGAGTTAGAGGCATGCTAAACGAAAATGGTGATACCGTTGAAGAAGCGGGTCCGTCAATACCTGTAGAAGTACTCGGTTTATCCGGCGTGCCTAAAGCCGGAGACGAAGCGGCCGTGGTTTCTGATGAACGTAAGGCGCGTGAAGTTGCGCTTTACCGTCACAATCGGGAACGTGACCTTAAGCTTGCGCATCAGCAGAAAACCAAGCTTGAAAATATGTTTGCCACCATGGAAGCAGGAGATATTTCAACACTTAATCTCATTATCAAGGCTGACGTACAGGGTTCTGTTGAAGCCTTAATTGAGTCATTGGTGAAACTATCAACGGATGAAGTTCAGGTTAAAGTTGTTTCATCTGGCGTTGGCGGTATTGCTGAAACCGATGCAAACCTCGCGGCAGCATCGAATGCGACTCTCATTGGATTTAATGTTCGTGCTGATGCATCTGCTCGTAGAGCCATTGATAACCAGGCGGTTGAACTACACTATTACAGCATCATTTATGATGTTGTCGATGATGTTAAAGCGTCTCTATCAGGTATGCTTGCTCCTGAAATCAGACAAGAAATTGTTGGTCTTGCTGAAGTGCGTGACGTATTCAAATCACCAAAGATTGGTGCTATTGCAGGTTGCATGGTCACCGAAGGTGTTGTTAAACGTAATAATCCTATACGTGTGTTACGTGACAATGTTGTAATTTACGAAGGTGAACTCGAGTCACTACGACGTTTCAAAGACGACGCCAACGAAGTACGAAATGGCATGGAATGTGGTATTGGTGTGAAAAACTATAACGATGTTAGAGTCGGCGATCAGATCGAAGTCTTTGAAATTGTTGAAGTTAAGCGTACGCTTGACTAGTTGAATTATTAGTCACAAGTAAAGGCTCAGGTAAAAGGTAAAGTTATGGCACGAGAATTTGGTCGACCTCAGCGAGTAGCTGAACAAATTCAAAGAGAGTTGGCAATTTTGATCCAGAGAGATCTTAAAGATCCCCGTATTGGAATGACCACGGTATCAGCCGTTGAAGTTTCTCGGGATCTTGCATATGCAACGGTGTATGTGACGTTCCTTGGTAAGGATGATGAACAAGAGATTAAAGAATCGGTCTCAGTGTTACAACATGCCAGCGGCTTCCTAAAGCGTCAACTTGGTCGTGCAATTCGAATGCGTATAACTCCCAATTTAACCTTTAAGTATGATGCATCATTAGTTCGTGGACGTGAGCTTTCTTCTCTCATTGAAGAAGCGCGTGCTCGAGACAGTGATTCGGATCAAGAGTGATTAATCATGGGAAGGCGTGGTCGTTCCAAAGGTAGAAAAGTAAACGGTATATTCCTGTTAGACAAACCAATAGGAATTAGCTCAAACCAGGCACTTCAAAAATTAAAACGTCTCTTCAATGCCGCCAAAGCAGGGCATACGGGAAGTCTCGATCCTCTTGCTAGTGGTATGTTACCCATTTGCTTCGGTGAAGCTACAAAGTTTTCTCAATACCTCCTTGATTCAGATAAACGCTACCAGGTTCAAGGATTGTTGGGTGTTAAAACAGAAACAGCCGATGCAGAAGGCGATGCCATTGCAACCTCTGAAGTGAATGTCACTGAAGCTGATATTTTAGAAGTAATGGAAAATTATCGGGGTGAGATTGATCAAATTCCATCCATGTATTCTGCCATTAAAGTGGATGGCACACCCCTTTATAAATTAGCCCGCCAAGGGATCACCATTGAACGAAAATCTCGTCGCATCACCATTCATAAGCTCAACTTACTAAATTTTGAAACTCCCTATGTTGAGATGGATGTTCTGTGCAGCAAGGGTACCTATATTCGAAACCTCATTGAAGATATTGGTGATGACTTGGGCTGTGGTGCACATGTGACAAAATTAAATCGTAGTCATGTTGGACCCTATCAGGCTGAAGATATGCTAACGTTTGAACAGGTTGAGGCAATTATTGAAGAATCAGGTGTTGAAGGTCTAGATGCCCATTTACTACCCGTTTATTCTTCGGTATCTCATTGGCCTGAGGTGATACTCGATTCAAGCGCAGCTTTTTACATCCAGCAAGGCCAACCAATACAGGTGGCGAATTCTCCCAAAGAAGGAAACATACGTCTGTTAACAGACAAGGGTGAGTTTTTAGGGATCGCCGAAATCAATGAAGATGGACTTGTGGCTCCAAAGCGTTTGGTCAGCCAGCAAGTTTGAAAAAAATACTGCTACTCTCAGGATATGATGCCAGCAGCCATCGCTACTGGAGAACCACATTAGAACAAGAAATAAAAGAGGTAGACTGGACTCAATTAAGTTTACCTGACCGGCATTTTTATTGGCGGGTAAGAAGCAATAGTCTAAGCTTTGCTTTTGAACATCAAGAAATTCTAGAGCAAGACTACGATCTGATACTTGCAACATCCATGGTCGACTTATCAAGTTTAAGAGGTTTTTGTCCATCGCTTGCTAAGATCCCAACCATCGTTTATTTTCACGAAAATCAATTTGCCTACCCAGTTAGTGATCAGCAACCTAATTTGGTCAATGTCCAAATAACCAGTATCTATAGTGCGCTATGTGCTGACAAACTGCTGTTTAACTCAAATTACAATCGCAGCAGTTTTCTAGAGGGTGCAAAAACATTACTCAAGCGAATGCCCGATCATGTGCCGGCTGGATTGGTTGATACTCTCGTGCATAAAGCTGAAGTAATGGCGGTTCCTATTGAGTCGCGAAACTGTGAATCGACCTTAAACGTTAATCACGAGCCACACATTATCTGGAATCATCGCTGGGAATACGATAAGCAGCCTGAAGTATTTTTCGATGCACTGAATTTATTAAAAGCATCGGGGCAAGCATTCAAATTGCATATAGTAGGGCAATCCTTCAGAAATAAACCCGACTGTTTCGAGAGAGCGAAACAGTCATTTGTGGATGAAATTTTAACCTACGGATTTCAATCTAAAGAAGATTATTTCAGCCTGTTAGAAAATTCAGACATAGTAATATCAAGTGCTTTGCATGATTTTCAGGGTCTTAGCATTCAACAGGCTATTGTTGCAGGCTGCACACCTATCGCTCCCAATAGAGTCGCTTATCCAGAATATATACCGCAAGAATATCTCTATGAGTCCTCAAAAAATCCAAAGCAAGAAGCTGAGAACCTCTTTATTAAGTTGAAACAAACCATCGACTCGAAAAATTATAAACACATAGATCTCACCCATTACAGCACTCAAAGTCTAATCCCTAAGTATATTTCATTCTTTAATAACACCTACAAGCACTGAACAAATAAAAAAAGAAGGACAACGATTAATACTATTTTGAATCATCACTTTCCATTGCGGAAAGTTAGTGATATGGTACTTTCCATAGCGGAAAGTAAAGTTGTTCACCTGATCTTTATAATCCATCAAAATAATTTTCAGGATTAATATAGATGAACGACTCTAAACAAAAAATATCAGTAGATGAAGCAAAGGCAACACTTGCCTCATTGGAACAGTATCAAGAAGAAGCCATTGCAAGCATCACTCCACCCAAATGGTACACCCTTACCAATGCATTCTTAGTTGCCTTCTTCACCTTTGCCTTCGCATCCATGGGTCATGAAAATATTTGGGCAGTAGGAGTTTGGATTTCAGCAGTGCTCATTATTGTATTTGAGATATTTTTAATTTATAGCTATAGCCTATTAGGTATTAAGATAAAACAGCTACCAAAGGACCGTTCAGGAGTGCTCTCTTTGATTGCGTTGATGCTCTTGTTTATTGTGATATTTGGTATGGCGAGATACGAAGACTGGTTCCACATTCCCTGGAGACCATACGCATTCGCAGCACTTAACTTTATAATTATCTTTTATGTCACCATAAAACATCCTTCCGGTGAAATTTTTGTAAAATCATCCCCATCAGTTAAGCAGTCTTTTGATGAGTGAGTCTAAATTTGATGAGCTCATTCATGCGCCTAATAGGCTACAAATATGTGCATTACTCGATAATGTTGATGAACTTGAATTTAAAGTATTGAGAGAACACCTCAAGGTCAGTGATTCGGTGATGTCCAAGCATATAAAGTCACTTGATGAGGCGGGTTATATTACCTCATCAAAACGAGCTGACTTTGGAAGAAAAAGAACCTGGCTGAAATTATCCACAATGGGCCATAAAGCCTACCGTAACCACGTCACAGAGCTCCGCAAAATAGTCGGATAAAATTTTCATAAACCCTTGCCGAAGACCCGCCAATCCTATAAAATACGCGTCCCAATATCTGGCTGAGTTAGTGATCGGCTAGGTACATTTTTTATAAATAAAGACTCTCTATTAAGAGAACAGGAGAAAAACATGTCACTAAATAATGAGGCGAAAGCTGCAATTGTTGCTGAACACGGCCGAGACAAAGGCGATACAGGTTCCCCAGAAGTACAGGTTGCACTACTGAGTGCTCAAATCAATCACCTTCAGGGACACTTCAAAGAACACATCCATGATCATCATTCACGTCGCGGACTACTTAGAATGGTAAGCCAGCGTCGTAAATTGCTTGATTATCTAAAGCGTAAAGATAATGAGCGGTACCTAGGATTAATTGAAAAGCTTGGCTTACGCCGATAAAAAGCATTTTGATGAAGGGGCTTAATGCCCCTTTTGCTGTATTTGGTCCTTGTATTTAGTCAGGTAAACAAACTAATCCGGTCCAAGAGTGACCGAGTATATTAATAAAAAGGAAACATTGTGAATTTAATTACAAAAACATTTCAATTAGGAAATCAAACAGTCAGTCTAGAAACTGGCGTAGTGGCTCGTCAAGCGACGGGTGCAGTTATGGCAAGCATCGGTGATACCGTAGTGCTAGTGACAGTGGTTGGTAAAAAAGAAGCTGATCCAGGTCGTCCATTTTTTCCACTAACAATAAACTATCAGGAAAAAAACTACGCTGCCGGTAAAATCCCAGGTGGATTTTTCAAGAGAGAAGGTCGTCCTACAGAGCGGGAAACATTAATATGTCGTCTTATCGACAGACCTCTACGTCCTCTATTCCCTAAAGGCTTCATGAACGAAGTTCAAGTCATTGCAAACGTTGTTTCAATGGACAAAGAAATCGATTCAGATATCGTAGCAATGCTTGGCGCATCTGCTGCACTTGCTATTTCAGGTATTCCATTCAATGGTCCTATTGGTGCAGCACGTGTTGGTTATAAAGATGGTCAGTATATGATTAACCCAACAGCAACTGAACTTGCTGATTCTGAACTTGACCTTGTTGTGGCTGGTACTGATCAAGCTGTATTGATGGTTGAGTCTGAAGCTCAAGAATTGAGCGAACAGGTTATGCTCGACGCTGTTATTCATGGCCACGATGCAATGCAAGTTGCTATCACTGCAATCAAAGAATTTGCTGCTGAAGCTGGTAAAGAAAAATGGGATTGGGCTGCTCCAGTAGTCAACCAAGACCTCATGGATAAAATTACAGCACAATCTCGTGACGGTATTACAGACGCTTATCAAATTGCTGATAAGATGGAACGTTACAAGAAAATTGGCGAACTTAAAGACGCTGCAGTTGCAGCAATCAGTACTGAAGAAGATAACAATGCTGGCGAAGTATCAAGCATTTTCCACAAGGTTGAACAGGACGTTGTTAGAAAAAGAATTATTGCTGGTGAGCCACGAATTGATGGTCGTACAAGCGACATGATCCGTGCTTTAACAATGAGCACTGGCGTTCTACCAAGAACTCACGGTTCTTCATTGTTCACACGTGGTGAAACTCAGGCGCTAGTTGTTGCGACTCTTGGCACACAACGTGATGCACAGATGATTGATGCAATCACTGGTGAATACAAAGATTACTTCATGCTGCATTACAACTTCCCTCCCTTCTGTGTAGGTGAAGCTGGTTTTATGGGTGGTCCAAAGCGTCGTGAAATCGGCCATGGTCGACTAGCACGTCGTGGTGTTGCTGCAGTACTTCCTACAATTGAAGAATTCCCATACACAATCAGAGTTGTTTCTGAGATTACTGAATCAAACGGTTCTAGCTCAATGGCTTCTGTTTGTGGAACCAGTCTTTCGTTAATGGACGCTGGTGTTCCAATCAAGGCACCTGTTGCTGGTATTGCAATGGGTCTGGTCAAAGAAGGTGACGACTACGTTGTACTTTCTGACATCTTAGGTGATGAAGATCATCTAGGCGACATGGACTTTAAAGTAGCGGGTTCTGAAAAAGGTATAACTGCATTGCAGATGGATATCAAGATTGAAGGAATCACTCGCGAAATCATGGAAAAAGCATTGCATCAGGCACATGGCGGACGTCTACACATTCTGAGTGTAATGAATCAGGCGATAGAAGCACCGCGTGATGATATCTCTGAATTTGCTCCACGTATTACGACTATCAAAATTAAGTCTGACAAGATTCGTGACGTGATTGGTAAAGGTGGCGCTACAATTCGTTCAATTACTGAAGAAACGGGTGCAACTATCGAGATAGAAGACGATGGAACTATTCGTATCGCAGCGGTTGATAATGACATTGCTCAAGCTGCAATCAAACGTATCGAAGATATTACACGTGATGTTGAAGCGGGTCAGGTCTTTGAAGGTACTGTTGCTCGATTGGCTGATTTTGGTGCATTCGTAACGATTGCTCCAGGCAAAGATGGCTTGGTTCATATTTCACAAATCGCTAACGAGCGAGTCAATAAAGTTTCTGACCACCTTAAAGAAGGTCAGAAGGTAGATGTGAAAGTACTCGAAGTTGACCGTCAAGGACGTATCCGTCTTAGCATGAAAGCAATGCTTGAAGAAAAGACAGAAGAAAAGGTTGAAGAGGCTGCACCAGAAGCAGCAGCTGAATCAACAGATACTCCAGCGGAAGGTTCTGCTGAGTAAGTAAGAAGCTAGTAATTTCCGGACCTGTATTTCTCACAGGTCCGGTTTATTATAATCAGCGGTATGACAAAATGAAAATTTTGAACTCGGAAACTGATCATCTCCCCTTACTAATAAATAAAGTACTACTAAATAAAGCACATTCAAAAATCTTGCCATTGAGTCAAACTCTACTCAAAGATAATATTCTCTATTGCCTCACATTGTTGTTTGGGCTTCTATTGCTTTCCGGTTGCATCACCACCGCTGTTATTGATCCTGAATTAGCTAAAAGTAGTAAAATTTTCACTCCAGAGCAGCTCAGAGAAGACTTAAAGTTCATTGACCAATCAATTCGTACAGTTCACCCAGAGCCCTTTGCTAGATTTTCTTCAGAAAGCTATCAACATCATTATGACAAGGTCTATTTAGAACTTTCTTGGCCACAGCGTCGGCATAACTTTTATCAGCTTGCAACACAATTGGTGAGCAAGTTTTCGGATCTCCATACTCAGCTAAAATATCCATCACATGAATATAATCAATTTCTTCAGCAGCAGGGCCAGTTCCCACTTGCAGTGTTAAATTCAAGTGAAGGGCTTATTGTTGTTGCAGATCTACAGAGACCGACACAGGTTCCTGTCGGGGCTGAGTTGATATCGATTAATGGTGTCGCTATTTCTTCAATTCTTGAAAAATTTAGAGAATTTGTACCTGCTGAAACAGAATCGGGTCAACGTCGGATGATCCAGGTTGAGTTTGCTAGATTATATTGGAGTTTATTTCCCATAGAGAATGATTACCAAGTTACTTACCGATGGAAGGGAACACAATTTATTAAAACCTTAAAGGGCGTAGTCACTAAATCGTCAAGTTCTTTGAATGCGACTTCTTTCTATGGCTCAATGAGCATTAATGATTCAACTGCACTCATTTGGATGAACGACTTTAATGAGGACTATCGCGTATTTGAGCAATTTTTAGAAAACGAATTCAAAGATATTGAAGCCAATAAAAAATCTAAGCTGATTTTAGATTTACGATATAACAAGGGTGGTATTACCAACAACCTTGCATTATTGCTATCTTATCTAACTGATAAACCTGTAAATTGGGCTTCAGAGGCTACCTTAAAATTGAGTAAGCCATTTAGAGAAACAAATTTACTCTTGTTGGGTGATACTAAAAATAGAAAGTATGGAGAGTACCTCGATTGGTTGCCCGTAGAATATTTAAACCTTTGGCAGTGGGAAGTATTATTTGCCGACGATGGTGAGTTTCTAGAGTTTGAAATTGAGCCTGTAGTGAGCAAGCAGCAACATCGATTTACAGGCGATCTTTATGTACTGAGTAATGGCTATTGTTACTCAGCCTGTGCTTCTTTAATGGCGACCCTAAAAAACAATCATTTAGCGACTATTATTGGCGAATCTCC
>JAUUZN010000186.1 GCA_030589945.1 Gammaproteobacteria bacterium
CACTGGTCACCAGTAAAGCCATATTAGATAGGTTTATAGAAGAAACCGGCTTGTTCAGTACCTTTGGTGGCAATCCGGTGTCATGTGCAGCGGGAATGGCGGTATTGGATGTTATAGAAGATGAAAATTTGATAGACAACGCCAACAGTACGGGTGATTACTTGAGACAACAATTACAGCAACTTGCTAAAAGCCAGCCACTCATCGGTGATGTTCGAGGGCAAGGCATGTTAGCTGCAGTGGAATTTGTAAAGGATAGGGTAAGCAAGGAACCTGCTACTGCAGAAACAGAAATTCTTTTAGAGTTAATGCGTGAGCAAGGTATTCTAATTGGCAGCTCTGGTCCCAATGATAACTGCTTGAAATTACGACCCTCTCTAGTTTTCCAACCGCGTCATGTTGACCGGTTTATTGCTGCTTTGGATAACTGCTTAAGTCAATTATAGCAATCTTGAATTGCAGGGAGCCGCACATCACAAAGCGGTCATCGAGCAGGAGGTCTAATTGTAGGCGGCGTCTCTAGTGAATCTTGCATTAGGGATGATATATGCTCAAGCCCTGAGTAAATCTCATAATGTAAATTATCCCCATCATTTTCAATCCAATAATCAATAGGGTGTTTGGTACTTATAAATGGGTAGATAAATCGTTTGGTATTCTGATTCTCAACGAGATCAGGGTAATTAACAATCATAGAAGCTGATAACATCATGACCAATTCATCACCAATGTGTTGGGTGAAATAAAGTCCATCAATTTTTATATTAATTGTTGCCGTAAATTGTTGTTCTTTAATTTGCCAAGTCTTAGAAGCTTTTGTTGAAAATTGTTCCACAAGGAATTCATTGATGTTTATTTCTTTAAATGTGGACACTAATATTAAGTTAAACTGCTTTGCTTTATCCTCCGAAAGCGCTTCAGCATAACCAACTGCACCGCCAACTACGGTTCCAACCGTTGCACCGACAACAGACATTAAAGGAGAACAAATAATAAAAAATACACCACATTCGAAACCTCCTTCAAAACCCGCTTGACCACCACCCGCAAATCCAGAGGCCATACCTTTTTTGATACTTTCTGAGCCATCAACCTGTGTATCAATTGATTCAGTTTTATCTGAGGAAATTTGTATAACTTCTTGAGGATGCAGTGGTCGTAGAGTTGTAAATGAGGGCGCAGTACTGCAGCCAGATATAATGTTAAATGTTGCTAATAATATGATAGCTTTGAAATTTTTTGACAGCTGCATGAGTTTGCCTCTCATTAATCTATACTCAATTTTAATTGAGAGAGTTCTTCTAGAGCGATTCTTTCGTCTACTAAATCTAGAGCGGGTTGATAATATCTCTTCCTGCAGACGGTAACTGTGTTTTCAGTTTCACCACAGGATGAAACATACTCAATTAACTTACCTCGATTAGTGTACTTAAAATATGACGTTGTATTTTTTTTAAGCGTGATTTTTTTTACAAAACTCAAACTACCATCAGACCTTAATGTTCCTAAACTATAGTTTCCTGGAGGAGCGTCATGAATCAGGTATCCTCCACGACGTAGCAATCCAATAGTATTTTCATTTATTGAAATATGTGGAATGACAAAACTACCTGATAACGGGTTATAGGTAATGACTCTACTCATGTCAGGTTTTGTATTAATATTGTTTTTAGTGAACGTCGGTCCAGAAGCTGCACAACTTGAAAGAAAGTAAGTAAGTAGATATAGGCTAGATGTAAAATATTTCTTCAAAGAAATACTTTTTCTTTTCGGGAATCTCAAATGATTGGACATCATAATATTAATTATAGCATAGTTGGTGAAACTCGAACCGAAGAGACGTTTCAAGAATGTTATAAATATCTTGAGTCTTTTAGATCAGTCTTACTCCTCACCCGGGTGATAAGAACGTGTTGCATTTGAGATGACATCATCAAGATATAACCATGCCGGCTTATAGTGTTTATTGGCGAGCATTTTAGCCTGATCCATATTGTTTGATGATGTGGGATCTGCGCTCGCACCAAACACATGAATGGACTTTGATAGGGTTCGTTCTTTTTGATTTTTTGGAAAGGCGACGACCGCGGTATAGCTATTGCCACCGGTTTTATAACGCTTCTTTAATCCATCGCGGCGAAGGTTAAAACTAATTTGACTACCACCTGACCAACTTGGTACGCCCGGTGTCGCTATACTTTTTGTAGCGTCATTAAAAATGGGTCTTCCGGCATCATCAAGGGATGGTCGTTGTGATCGATTTACATCTCCCCATGGTACTTGCCATGTTCCCCAGTCAGCAATTAAACGGTCCATAGTTTTTTCGAGGGCGGCGATTACCTCTTCATCGCTAAATGTTAAGCCCTTTCGTCTGGGATCCTTGCGTTTTGAGCCATAGAGAGTTTCATGCCAATCAGCATAAATTGTTGGCTCAGGACTTTGTAATGTAGCAACACTGTCCCAAGCATTAAGCATCTTAATAACCGGTGCGAGCTTTGCTGCTAGCTCAGGATCAGTATTGGTAATTGTCGCATAGGCATTGTTGATGATTGGTTTTGAAACATTCCATTCAATCATTGTTGTATCAAGACTTTCACTAGTCCAAGTTTCAAAATCAAAGACCTCATGTTTATTAAGTATTCGTCGCGCATTTCGACTTCGGGCATTGTCGCCTTCACGGACCATGTAGCTTGGATAATTTTCTGCCTTTGCATCACTGTCTGACATGCTGACAGCGAAGGGAGTTGTGTTGGTATTTTGCATCATATTAGAGACAGGATTTTTCACCTGAGGTAAATCATAAAGCGTGTGATAGCCTTGCCAGTCTGTGTTCGGATCACTGCCATCAACGGCTGTATTCCAATTAAATTGTTCATTGCGAATGGGTACCGATCCATTATAAATATACCAAATGTTGGCAGCGCGATCGGCATACATGATATTGCCGAAATTCATACGTTGCGGTTCAATAGCCTTGGTAAACTCATTAATATTTGTGGCACGTTGCATGTTGTACCATTGATCAATCCATCCGGGCTGAGTATAGGTGGCGAACATACCGGAAAGAAACTGGCCATCTCGTTTAGCAACCACAGCACCATGATGAGTTTTACGGTATTTAACTTTTCGTGACGTTCCGCCTTTAATTTTTATTTCACCATGCCACTCAATTGCTTCGCGTGTTTGATCACCATGTTTATAAGCAAGTGGCTTTTTAGGATCATCAAAATGTTCAACCCAGCTATCTTCCTGATTACTATAATTGTCAGTGCTCATCCACCCAAGACTTTCATTAAAACCAATATAGGGAAGTGGATATCCAAAACGAGCGTAACCTGTGAAATTCCATCCCTCATCGGAAATCATATGGGCTTCATAGGTTTGTCCAATACCAAATGAAGGCAGATGAGGATTAATGAATAAATAGGAACCGGTACCTTTAATTTTTGGACCATTTGCTGCCCATGAATTGGAACCAAACTCTTTTCGGTCGCGAGGATCATATTTTGGAATTTCAAGCTGAGCCATTTTCATGGATGTGCCATTAATAGCTTCAAATGCTGCCATACGCTCTGCGGTGGTAAATTTTAGGCGCCCTAAAAATCCACCCAAATAATACCAGCGACGAATTAGTGCCAGTGAATACCAGGGTTCAATATGGGTCAGTAATCTAGTTTTCAGAGCTGGGTGGGTTTCAAGATAGTAGTTAATACCGGCGGCGTATCCATCGAGCAATGCTTTCACCGCTGGCACGGCATTTTCGTAATCACGTTTAGACAGTTCGTTATTTTCAAAGCTATGAACCACCCAGTCTGAAAGAAGCGCTTCTTCCCCGAGGATTTCAGCTGAACGTCCAGTACCAATGATGAACCCAAGCTCAAGCTGACTAAAATTATCTTCTGCCTGCGCGTAGCCCATACCAAAGGCCGTATCACCGTCGGTTTTGCCGTGGATATGCGGTACACCCCATTTATCGCGGTATATCGTTACATTCTGTGATTGATGGGTGGTTGGAGAGGTTGCTACTGGTAGTTCGGAATGTTGTTTGGAGTCACAGGCGATGAGCGTTAATGATAAAATCATTATTGAAATCGAGCTTATAAATCTGCGCAGGGTCATTCCTTTTCAATTTTAGAACAATTTATTTAGTGATATTTATATCAGCCATCATTCTTGCTCACCTGATAAATTCATCTTTATAAGCCAGGCATTATAGCGGGGATCATTTTTAAACGTCGTGGACAGGGTGTTATCCATTCTAAGGTATGCCATACCCGCATCATGCTGTTGATAAGCAATTTCAAGCCATTTAAAAGCCAGGTCTGTCTCACCCCGCCAAGCATAGGCTGTTGCTATTTGATAAGCTGCTGTTAGTGAACTTCTGTCAATAAGTTCATTCAAATACTGATCAGAACGTTGAGTATTTCCTTGACTAAAATAAGCCATAGTTAACGCATACTTGCTCCACATACTATTTTGGTTGTGATATAAATTAATTACTTCATGATATTTATTATTGAGCAAATAACTCATTGCAAGAGATGTTTGGGCAAATAGATGTCTAGGCACTATTTGTAATGCTCGCAATAAAGTTGTCTCGGTTTTTTCGTGCTGATTTGTAGATGTATATACCTCACCAAGAAAACCCATTGTCTCGACTGACAGTGGATCTAACACAATCGCTTCAGTCAATATCGTAGAGGCTTCTTCATATCGCCCTAAAATCATCAATATATGTCCTAATACAGACAAGTTTTTACTATCTCCAGGGATTAATTGTTGTGCTTTTTTAATGTCAGCCAATGCATTGGCAAAATCATAGGTAAAAATTGAGATAAAAGAACGAATACGATATCCATCTGCAAGTTGTGGGTCGAGAGAAATTGCTTTGTTAGCAAAAGTTCGAGCTTCTGCTCTGGCGGCATCGAGTTCTTGAGTACCTTGGACACCTTCACTAATATACAGTATTGATTCGGCCATCTCAGCATAGGCTGGTGCAAAATTAGGGGATATTGATAGTGATTTCTCAAGTGCTTCCTTTGCGAGCCTCCAACTTCCTATTTTACCCTGACGATTAAAATTAGCACCGAGTAGATAGAGATTGTAAGCTTCAGGATCGATGTTTTTAACAGCTGAAGTCG
>JAUUZN010000109.1 GCA_030589945.1 Gammaproteobacteria bacterium
ACTAAATTTTCAAAAAAATCTTGCTCATGGTTTGCAGAAACTCCCATTGCAATTTGATGCAGAGCTTTCTCTTTCCTTCTTGTTTCTGTTATGTCTTCATAAGAAATGATCGCTAGATTTTTGTCCGTACTTTCTATGATACTTGAGCTAATTAACAGGTCGATATTTTGACCGGACTTATGCTTAAATATAGCCTGTTTTTTATTTACATTTTCTCCGGCCCGTATTTTTTCTAGTAAAGAACGAAGCTGTTCTGACTCATCAAACAAACTAGATTGTAAAATGCTTTTGTTAACCAGTTCTTCCTCGCGATATCCAACTAAATCAGTGAACACCTTATTCACTGCTAAGCGCATACCTGAATCAAGATTTAGCAGCAACATTGGCGTTGGAGAGTCATAAAATATTCTTGTATATTTTTCTTCCGTTTCGTCTATTTTAGATACGCTTATTTGTAATAGCCTTACATAGTCAAGCACTGCAACTGTCATTAATAGTAAAAACCCAATTAGGCTGATTCTAGCTGCATCATCTAAAAAAATGATATTGTCGAGTATTCCAGCACGATATAAAAAGTGTGCGGAGATGCCAAAGAAAAGAATCATTAAGCCGGCAAAATAATACGGACTTACATTAACCTTTCTCTTACTAGCAATAAATAAGGCCAATATCATAATAATGGGTATTAAAAATGCACTAATCAGAATTAAATAGGTTGCAGATTGAAAACCCACAAATATTTGGATGATTACAGCTAGCAACAATAGCGATATTATTAAATAATGCGTAGTTAATAAAAATAGATTTGAGTATGCTTTGGCAATGTTAGACTTTGAAAAAAGTAGCAACATGATAAGCCCAAGTACTGTAGGGATATTAAACATATCCATCGTTCTCTCTGAAAAAATACTATATAACCAACCAAGTAGAAATCCATCGGCAGACAAATAAGTCATAATCACGAAAAAAGCGAATGTGGCTAGATAGAGATGCACCTTCTCTTTGATGATAAAAAAGAGTAGTAAATTTACAATAAGTAATAAACCGATTAATCCATAAAATGCACCAATTTTAAGTGCTAGGGTATTTTCATCAGCATTAAAGTGTGATTCAGTCTTTAGTGTTAATGCAAAACTCACTACCGATTCTGAAGATATTCTTAAGTAGGCGGTATAAGCTTGTTGAGGCTCAAATTTAAGTGGGAAGATTAGCTTACTATGCGTGGTGGGTTTTTCTTGAACGGGCACCAGAAGTCCAGCGGTAAACTTATCGTAACTGAGCGTAAAGTCCTTTGAAATATATAAATCTAAATAATTTGTGTAGATTATATCTTGCTCGAGTATCAGTCCTGATTCCTCAGGCTTATCGTTATTAATTAAAATACGAAGCCAATAGACTGATGCGGAATATCCTTTATTTAAGTTTCCCTGCTGATTTGGAATAAACTTATCTTGGAAGTTTTTTGAACTTACATCATCTATAGTAAGAACGCCCTCAACGTCTTCATAGACAGCAATATATTCATCTAAAACATACTTCTGTTGTGTGTCATTGATATGGAGCACAGAAGTAGCTGCTACAGCGGGTAACAGCAACAAAGTGTTAATTATTATTAAGAAAAACCATTTCATAATCTTAAGTATGAATCCTTCATAAAACTAATAAATACAAACCCCTTATAAACTGCTCATAGACTAACATAAAACGACATCCTCGGAAAATTACCCAATTGAGCACTGGAGCACTGGTGTCAGGCACTGGTGTCAGGTACTGGTGTCAGGTACTGGTGTCAGGTACTGGTGTCAGGCACTGGTGTCAGGTACTGGTGTCAGGTACTGGTGTCAGGTACTTAGATTGTTAGAATTTTACTAAAAAGGGTAAAATGCTCGAATTAAGACTTTTAATTTTACATTTTATCAACTAGGCTAGTAGCTATAGAAAATAGGTCATTTAAGATGTTTATTCCGAACCAACCCAACAATGAAATAAAACCAGAAACTACTCTTAAGAAAGTAGGCATTTTGACGTTTGTATTTTTTCTAGTGAAAGGTTTGCTATGGCTTATTGTTCCTGCCGGAATCTATTTTATTTCAACCTAATCAAAGATTCACCACACAATCCTGCGCAATCTTAAAATCAAGCTGCTGATCATGTAAAGGGCGACCAATCACTATTCCACCAAGACGATGCTCACCAATAGCGTCCAACGCTTGGAGATCAGCGAGACAATTTACGCCGCCATTAGCAATTACTGGAATACTAACCTCATCGGCCAGGCTGCATGAACTTTCAATATTACTCCCATTAACATGCCCAACGTCAGGAATATCGGTTAGCATAATGCCGGAGACTCCCTCATCATCAAACTCCTTTGCAAGAGTGATGAGATTGTGGCTAGTCTCATGACCTTTGAATCGGACTAAACCATTATGGCTATCAAGAGCAACCATAATTGAGCCTGAGAATTCAACGCACATATCAAGAATAAAACCAGGCCTACAGATGGCCTTTGAATTTAACACTAAATATTTAGCGCCCGCGTCTAACCATATGAAGATATCTTCTTCACGACTGATGCCGCCAATTTGAAATTCTAAATGAGGATAACGCTGATGTATCTCAGCAATTTTATGTGCATTTACAGGTTGACCTGCTCGATAGGAATCGACGTCTACAATATGGATTCTCTTTGCACCAGCATCTACCCAACGCTTGGCGGCATCCATTGGATCTTCCGTGATTAATGAATTGCCATTATCGCTGTGTTGAGTGTAAACACTATGCCCAGACTTCAAATCCATTACGGGAATTAATAACATAATAACTCCAAAATGATAACTAAATAGATAGTTGAATAATAACCCTTCTTACTTTCATTCTATGCCAGTCTAGGAAAAATGAAAGCGTTAATTTCATTTTTTTGCAAAGTTATTCTTGGCACAGTAATTGGATGTCTGAACTAAGACTACTAGTTAACCCTTGAATCACAAGACGCAATGAACATAAATTATGAAACGTTTTATTGATCACCTACGTTCCTTTTTCGCCTTTGCAGTACCACTGCTCTTCTTGCTTTCTGTAGGCGCACAATACTATTGGCCTGAATCCTTATGGCCGAGTCGATGTTTTGCTATTTTACTTGCTTCGATGGTCGGTTATTACACCAATTTCATCGCAATAAAAATGCTGTTTCGACCCCAAAAACCAAGCATATTCGGACGTCAGGGACTCATACCTAAGAAACAGCCCGAACTTGCCCAACGACTCGGTGAAGGTATAAGCGAACATTTTTTTAATGCCAGGGAATTACAGCTCTATCTTGATGAGAATCAGCTCTTACAACAGGCCGCTATACGGTTAAAACAAGAGCTTGATGACACATTAGCGGACGAACACATTCAACAACGACTTTCAAACTGGCTCGCCTTACAGGTCAATAGCCACTCTGATGAAATTAACCATTTTCTGGTCAAGGTAGCAGATAAAAACCTTGCACGGATGCTAGCGCAAGAAACCGATCTAGTTAAACTTGCAAAGCAACTGAGTGAATACATTGAAGATTTAATTGAGACGGGTGAAATTAACCTTGAACAACTAGTCGATAAGTTTGCCGAAATTGCAGCTGAAAATATTCCGGACCTTGCGGCTTGGTTACATCAACAGTTTGAAGATTACAATGAAAATCAAAATGTTATCAAACGTAACTTCATCAGTTTCCTCAAATGGTCTTCTGACATTGATGAAGACGCCTTACGTGAACAACTCTATCATTTAATCAGCACCACGGAATTCAGAGCGAGTGTTTATTTATTCAGCGAACGGATGGTGCTGTCACTCACTGATTATTTATCAACAGACTCGGGAATAGTACACATAGACAGAGCCAGCAATAAACTCAATAACTACATCATTAACAAAGCTCAACAAGAGGGCATTCCATTATTGTTAACGCGAATGGAATCATGGTTGCAAACCGAATCCGCCTGGCAAATCATCCATGGGATAATGATCAGGATGGTTGATGGCATTGAAGTTGAACTAAATCAGTACCTACACAGCGAAAAATTTAGAAAAAATCTTGATGTTTGGGTACCCAGCCTTTTAAAGCTATTTAATGTTGAACAATTTATTGCCCAAAAAGTACGTACCCTCGATTCTGCACGGTTAGAAAAACTAGTGCTGTCAGCAACTGCTGAGCACCTAGCTGCAATCGAAGTACTCGGTGGAGTACTGGGCGGCTTTGCAGGAATTGCACTGTTCTCATTACCCACTTTTTTAGTTCTACTAGGTACTTTACTTACATTATTGGGCATTGAAACTTATCTGAGTAATTCTCAACACAACCATTAAATCTCTTTACACATATCGTTAAAACTTGTTTTTTTTCAATAAAGATTATATACACTTAGTATAATTATAAAATAATAAGCAATTGTTTAACCTTATGGACAAAAATAACAACTCCAATGCTTTTCAAAAAGCTGTTAAGCAACTTAAAAATGTATTGGGTCAAAAATCTAACCATTTATTGTTTGAGCTGAAAAATGATCCTAAAGGTGGTTTTTTTTGGTGGCTGCAAACCCATTCTCAAAAGTTAGAACTGGACATAGCCCTTGAAAAACTCAGACAAGATGCTCGAAAACCCGGTTTTAAATTAGACTCAGTTACAAAAACATTGGCGCAATTTAAGGTTAGAAAAGACGATTTGGGTCATGCTCAATGGTATCAAGATGCTCATGATCAGTTAGAAAACTGCTTAAAAGCTTTAGCGAGTGTATCGATATTAAAACCCAAAATGATTAAACCAGCCATGACTGATTTACGTTACATCAGTGAAGCCGATGACTTTCATCAATATTTTCAATTACAACCGCTACAACGGAGAGTTCAGGATATGTACGAAGCATTAACCGATCGTTTGGACGTTCTATTGGCTGAAACTAAGCTGCAAACTCAAGAACATAAAAAAGAAATTGATATACGTAAAAATGAAGCTGAAGCTAAACTCGAGAATGAAAAAACACTCCAAAAAGAGGCCGAGGCATTAAAAGAAACTGAAGCCCTAAAAATAATTGAAGCTGAGAGAGCGCTCATTGATCACCAAAAAGATGCTGAAGATGCTGCCTGGACAAGAGAAGAGGCCGATCGTAAGTTACGTATAGAAGAATCACAGCAACAGCATCGTGTTGAAATACAAGAGTCCTTCGGAGATATGCAGCTTGGTATAGAGGAAGAGCGACCTCGTGTTAAGGCGAGCATTGGTAGCGATGGTCTTATTGATGTGAGCGCCACCCAACATATGGAAGCACTACTGCGACAAATTAACAACAATGAACTCGATCGAGGCGATCCTAAAGTCAAGGAGCAGTTACAAGCATTGCTACAGGCTATAGCGGGTCTTTAATTAGCCTTCAATATTCATTAACCTAGTCATTCATTCTGACAGGATGGTTTGATTGCGGCCCTGTTGTTTTGCCTTGTAAAGTGCGGTATCCGCCTGCATAAGCCAATCGGTATAATTTTTCATATTGTCAGAAATTTCAGCAACTCCTAAACTTATCGTTCCTCTTACCTCATTTGAGGATTCGAGGATTGCATCATTAACCTGAGCTCGTAATCGTTCTGCAAATATCCTTGCGCTCAATCGGTCGGTATCTGGCATTAGGATACAAAATTCTTCACCTCCATATCGTCCGCATAAATCTGTTTCTCGCGCGCACTTCATCAGTATTTTTGAGATATTTTGTAAAACTTTATCGCCAATAATATGACCATAACGATCATTCACCTTTTTAAAATGATCGACATCGATAAAAATGATTGAAGCGGCCGATTTACTACGCTGACTTAATAAAAATGTGCGTTCTAATTGTTCATCTAAATACGAACGATTATAAAGACCCGTTAAAACATCAATGCGATTTAACTTACGTAAGACTTTCTGTTTTGCCGAAAGTTTGTGGGCTAACTTAAAGGCGTTATATCCAACAAGTAATGGATACATAGTAATCATAGGGATGGATGCCAGAATTAAAAGATTATCCGCTTCAACATTAATATTTAAACCGAAAATCAACACCGCTAGCAAAGCCCCAGCCAGTTCAAAAACCAACCCAAACATCATACTCCTAAATCCTAGGACTGATATGATAGAGAGTAAATGCATTCCCAAAAGGGCGATGCTGGGAACAAGACTAAAGGATATAACAGGAACCCAAAATCCAATCAAAAACGCATCGAGATAAAGGTTCCTAATTTCAGCTTTAAATTGATTCGATGATCGCATTGCCCAGACACGTGCAATACTTGGCCAGAAGAACGCCCAAACGACTAGACCTATCCATAACCAAACTGAACTATTCTGTCGATAGAGGTGAACTGCAATAACAATAGATCCTGATAACAAGCCTAATTGACGAGGCCAGAAGACTCGATTGACTAATCTAATTGCAGATTCTTTATTTCTATTTTCCATAACTTACGGTATTTAGTATTAAGTCCTAATTGACTACATATCAATTGTTGTATGTAGTATAGAATAAAAATACAAACTTAACGATTAGGCAAATTAATCATCACCATCTGAATCATCAACATCAACCTGTCCACTCATTTTGCGGCGAACAAATGACCAAGACATACCAATGCCTAGGATAAATGACATGATAACTAAAACCATCCAGGTCACTACTGTAATGTTATCAACAGCGACTAATTCCCTGTCGATAATCAGCCATAAAATCGTACCGAAAAATGCAAAGGCTAGAAGCAACCCAAAAGGACCAAGGGATCTGAGTGTAGCGCGAATATAGACACTCCAGCCAATCAACAAAACGATACCTGCCAATACAACCAATGGGTCAAAATCATTGATGCTGTAAACAACCCAATCGTAGTATGAATAAGCGGTTGGGTTATAGGTTGCCATAACCAGAATGGTTGCGAAGAATATTCTTAATCCAATTCCGGCCCAATTAATTCCTTGGTTTTCAGTTGCCATTATTTTTTCCTTTGATATTAATTTTTATTCGGTAAGAATGAATAATACTCAGCATAGTGCATCATTTGCTCAACAAAATCTGTTGGATGTTCAACTTTAACGTCAACGATTTCATCGCCTTCCATCACAGCAACCAAACGTGGATTAACAAAGCCTGAGTAAGGCGCAACGTTTAAATCTTTATAGCGTGCCAATACCTCAGCGTGAAGCTCTTGATCTACCTTCACTCCATAGGTTTCAACTAACGTTTCAGCAGCATCATAATCACCTTCAGATTTAATTCGCTGGATCTCGCCAAGAAGTTCACCAAATATATTTCTTAGCTTACCGTAATCATTGACCACATAATATGTTTTGTTATCACGAATACGTTTCTCGATGACGTTGTCTTTGAAGCCTTTTTCATAAGACCAGGCTGCAACAAGTTGACGATTACGCATATGATCTTCTTCAATATCATCACCGGCCTTAATACGACGCAATTGAGTCATCATACCATTACGGATGTAACCATCGTATCCGGCCATACCCACTTCACCTGAAGGTGATACACCAATCTCTTCAAGAATTGGGTCAACGACAAAGTAAAGTCCTACTAGATCTGCACGAGCTTCTTCTAAGGTCGATGAGTATTGCTTCATTGTTTCTTTTGGCGTACCGACACCATCGTTAATCTTACCCGATGCGTGTCCAATCACCTCATGCATGTCGGTCTGTAAATGTCCCGCAAGAGAGCCATATTTCTTAACTCGCTTAATTTCTTTTTCATCCCATGCAAACTCTTCAAGACCTTTACCGCGAGCTTGATTGTAGGCATTGACGATGTTTCCCAAACTCACAGATTTAGAACCATGTTGTGCACGGATCCAATTGGCATTGGGTAAGTTAATTCCAATGGGTGTTGATGGTGATGCGTCACCTGATTCCATGACCACAACGATGGACTTACCTGTAATTCCCGTTACTTTTTCTTTTTTGAAAGCATCATCCATTGGCATATTATCTTCAAACCATTGGGCTTTATCAGCAATTGCAGCGATTACTTTCGTTGCTTCGGGATCTCTCACCGATACCACCGATTCAAAAGAACCTCGATACGCTAGAGGATCACTATAGACTTCGATAAAACCATTAATGACATCAACATCAGAATTAATATCTTTTACCCAAGCAATGCTATAGTCATCAAAGTCTTTCAAATCGCCTGACTTGTAATATTTGATGAGGAGATCGAGGGCTTTTTTCTGCTCAGCATTTTCACTCACCAAAGATGCTTTTTCTAACCAGTAAACAACTCGCTCGATGGCCGCTGAGTACATGCCACCCACTTTCCAAATCTTCTCAACAATTTTACCATCCACTTTAATAAGCTGAGAATTTAAGCCGTATGAAGGAGGAGTGCCGTCTTTTGGATCCTTCTTCGCCGCATAAAAATCACGGACTTCCTGCTCAGTCACACCTCGGTAGAAGTTAACCGCGCTCTGGGTAACCTTATCTACACCCTTTGCCTTGTTCACTTTCTTAGGAGCAAACTCAGGGTCAAACATCGGCGCTTCAAGGCTCGCTAATAACTCATCAACCGTGCCGCCGTCAACAGGAAACGAGCCGTCAGGACTGTCCATAACCAACTGCTTTAAATCTACTGAGGTAAATAATGGATCAAACTTATCATTTGAGTAATGATGATGAATACCACCGGCAAACCACATCTGCTTGGTGTAAGTCATAAAGTTTTGAAAAACTTCAGAGCTTCGGTCACCCTTATAGTGCTTAACAATTTCTTCCATGGTGCGTCGAATGGTCAGATTATGGTAAAAGTTTTGATCCCAAACCATATCGCGACCCGACAAGGCTGCTTCTGATAAATAATAAAGAAGCTGCTTCTGTTTGATTGGCAGCATTTCAAAACCTGGAACCTTATATCGTAAAATACGATAATCTGCGAATCGGTCCACAACCCAGTTGAAATCATCTGCTTTGTCTTCAGCTTTGTTTTCCATCTCCGCATGAGCATCGTGACTATTCATTTCGCTCAGTTCAGCTGCTGGTTTGGCTTCTTCCATTTTATCTTCAGTTTGGGGCTTTGAACATCCTGCCAAAACAAGCGCAACAGCCACCCATGATAATTGCTTAAACATTAAAATCTCCTTTGACTCAGTTTAAAATTAGCCTGAGTTCTTTATAGTGGCGAAATTATTACCTTTGTAGGAGGTCAGGTCAAATTGAATTTATGGGCATTATCGGTATATTTTTAATTTAAGGTAATTGCTTTATACTGTTTTGATAATAATAATTATAACTTTAGGATATTTCGTTTATGAAGCTAAAACTTTTACTTAGCGCTTTTGTGCTACTACTCACTACAGGTTGCGCGATGAATCATCCAAAAACTATCAATCAACTCACTGAATCAAAACTGGTAATCGCCCACCGCGGTGCAAGTGGCTATTTGCCCGAACACTCACTGGCATCAAAAGCAATGGCCTATGCCATGGGTGC
>JAUUZN010000112.1 GCA_030589945.1 Gammaproteobacteria bacterium
AAATGGGAGGCGCGAGCAGAACGCAGGTCGTGGAATGCAGATTGCTATTATGGCACTAATTCTTGGTGAGTTATTGATGCGTCTTGGGATGTTAACAGCATTAATTAAAGGTGCAGAAAAATTCATTATCAGTGCCGCATCATTGGTTGTATCAACCATTCTAACCTGTATAGCCACGGTGATGATTAGCGCAAGTGAATATTTGTCTATTGTTATGCCGGGTGAAGCATTAAAACTTCTTTATAAAAAGCGCGGTATCTCACGCAAGGTTCTTTCACGTAGCCTTGAAGATGGGGGGACTATATTCTCGACGCTTGTCCCATGGAGTGCAAATGCAGTCTTTGTTGCAAGCACTTTAGGCGTTGCAACAGTGGACTATATACCTTACGCATTTTTCTCTCTTCTGTGCCCAGTAATATCAATATTGTATGCTGTGACAGGCTTTGCAATCTGGGATGATAGTAATGACGAACCGATTGCAAGCACCTAATTATATAGACCCAATTATATAAACACGGTTAATCTATAAGCTTCTAAGATAGCAGCGTGAATAGAGCGTGAGCTAACAGCATCGCCTAGGCAGTGTAAATAAAATCCTTTTTCTGAGACTGTTGGCTGAGCAGACCATTCTGCCATTACGTCAATATCCGTTATCCCTTTATTTAAAGAAAGTTCTTGTAGCTCAAAGTATACTTCTGAAAGTGCTTCTGTACCTGCTTCAAGAATAACCTGATCGGTCACTATTTCCTGCGTATGCTTGGTCAGCTCATGGGTCAAAGTCGCAACTAGACTACCATCTTCTTTTCTCAGCTTAGTCAGTCTAAGGTATGGGTGCGTCTCTACTCCTTGAGCAGCTAATCGTTTGTGGTAAATTATTCGATCGGTATAGCCCATTTCAGTCGCAGAATGGGCATCGATAGTAGTCAGTGTCACAGAGCAATTTTGAGTAGAAAGATAATCGGCTGTGGATACAGCCTCTTGGCGTCCTGTATGATCACAAATTAGAACCTTCGCAGGAGCTTGAACAGAGCCTGAAAAGATATCCCAACTTGTCACTAACAGTTCAGCACCAGGAAAAGATTGTTCAATTGGCATTCCACCTGTTGCAATAAAAACATAATCAGGTTTTTCAGCTAGAACTTCAGAGGCATCTGCATAGATGTTACAGCGTACGATAACACCAAGTTTCTCAAGCTCTGCTTCACGCCAGTCAACAATAGAAATTAAATCTTTGCGCCATTCTGTTTTAGCAGCCAA
The DNA here is from genome assembly GCA_030589945.1 of Gammaproteobacteria bacterium. Taxonomy (GTDB): domain Bacteria; phylum Pseudomonadota; class Gammaproteobacteria; order Enterobacterales. The sequence continues at coordinate 1,258 of JAUUZN010000112.1, forward strand.
TTGAATCTGACCACCTAGTCTTGCTGCAGCTTCAAATAAAATAACATTGTGACCGCGCTCAGCGGCTACACGAGCCGCTTCCATACCCGCAGGTCCGCCTCCAACGATGACAACCTTTTTCCCAGGTGTTTCGCTCGGAGATACTTCCATTGGCAGTAATGTTTCTCGTCCAGATGCTGGATTATGGATGCAATGTATCTTCTTGTAGACACAATGGGAAGCGCCTATACAGGGTCGGATCCGCTCTTCTTCGTGACGAATGATTTTGTTGACTATTTGAGGGTCAGCTATGTGTGCTCGTGTCATAGCAACCATGTCCAAAAGCCCTTCACGAATTGCATAACGTGCATTTGCAACATCAGTAACTCGAGCAGAATGAAATACCGGTACACCAATGGCGCGCCGAAATTGTCCGACAAGATCAAGGAAGGGTACCAAAGGACGACTCATTCCTGGCATGTGTTCTTCTACAAGACTTAACTCGGTATCCATTCTACCAGCGTTGCAGTTAATGAAATCAACCGCACCTTCTCGAATCAGTATTTCACCAATCTGTAGCGCTTCATCAAAGCGTAGCCCACCTTCGCCTTCATCAAGCGTCATTCTAATTCCAAGAACAAAATCACTGCCCACCTGGCGCCGAATTTCTTCATGTACCATGAGAGCAAATCTCGCTCTATTTTCAACACTACCACCATAGGAATCAGTACGCTGATTTGTTAGTGGTGAAAAGAACTGTCCAATTAGATGAGCACTGGCAAGCGTTTCAATACCGTCCAGCCCTCCTTCCTTACATCGCAGTGCCGCTTCTCCAAACGCCTTCACCACACGATCAATATCATATTGTTCCATCTGCCGTGGAAAGTTACGATGAAGATCTTCTCGGATAGCAGAAGGAGCAATAGTTGGTAGCCAATTGTCAGCCTGAGCATCACCGCGACGTCCCATATGAGTTATCTGACACATCAGGGCAGTTCCGTGTTTATGGATTCGTTCTGAAAACTCCTGAAAGTATGGAACAATCTTATCGGACCCAACATTCAGTTGGTTAAAAACAGAGGGCGAGTCAGGGGAAACATTAGAACTTCCTCCAAACATTGTCAGAGCCAATCCACCTTTTGCCTTTTCCTCATGATAGCGCTGATAACGAATGCCAGGCATATTTGAATCATCCATAGCAGACGCATGTGCTGCGCTCATTATGCGGTTTTTTAGTGTTAAATTTCCGATGGTGAGAGGTTGTAAAAGAGGGTCTTTGATAGTGTTTTCATTTTTGGGCATAGTGTTCTCACAACTCTTTACTAGAGTATTATTCATACTAAGAATAAGGCTGTCACATCGACTGTATAATATTCGAAGAGTATATCATTATTCGAAATCGATCATCTAATCAGATTTGGCTTGGTGATTTTCTTTGTCATGGTAAATTTACTAATTTCTTACTGACAATTCCGTGACGAAAATAGTTAAAACAAATGGTCGTACTATCCAACTACTAGTCGTTCTGACCATATTACATTTTACTAACTGCACTAACTCATTGATAACTGATAATAATTATACTGGTTTAAAAATTGCATAAATTTAGTTTTGATCATTCAATTAAGGTTCATCACAATGAGATTAAAACCTACACAGTTAATAGTCCTACTCGCTCTTCTATTTGGCTCCAGCCCACTATTTTCTAAAGTTGAAAATAATACTGATACTATTAAATATCACATCAGTATTGAAAACAATAATCCTAGCATTGCAAAAGTTACAGCAAGCTTCATTCCTTTGGACAACCGGTTATACATGTTTTCAGGTGCTAACAAATTGCCGCGTCGTTGGGCATCTTTCGTTAGCGATATTAGCCTAGAAACAGCTGATGGTCAGGAAATAACACTCAAAGAAAATGGTGACGAATGGTTGATTGGGAAAAATGTAAATTCAATGGTCACCTTAAAATATCAATTAAACCTTGAGCATGAGAAACATCAGTGGAGTGGTGGTATTGATGGTGCAGCATATCGTAAGGATTGGGGAGTATTTTATACTTCAAGAGCATTATTTATAGTCAATGGAATTAATAGAACCAATATAAAGGTATCATTTACCCTTCCACAAAAATGGCAAGTGACAACACCTTGGCTTTCATTAGGCAATAACAAATTTACAATCTCTGATCAAGATGCACTTGGAACCTCTATGTTTTTTGCAGGATTGCATGAAGAGGTTTCTGTGAAACAGGATGGGTTTGAATTAATCTTTGCCATTGGTGGACAAGAACTCATCGCACAAAAAGAAGAATTTAAAAACTTAGCTAAAGGTGTATTCAGTTACTATACCCAGTTAATGGGCAGTGCTCCAAAGCTTGCCAATAGAGCAGCAAAATCAGTTGTCATTATCAACCCTGGTTCAAGTACAGATGGTGAGGCTATTGGTAACAATATCAGTATTCTGATAGATACCAAGGGAGGGCCAATGTCTAAAACAATATCTCGTTTTATATTTGCTCATGAATTTTTTCACCTCTGGAATGGAAAATCATTTGCCCCGAATGCATATGATACAGAATGGTTTAAAGAAGGCTTTAGTAATTACTACACTTTAAAATCATTGCATCATGTTGGTTTCCTAAATGATGATTCTTACCTTTCGCTATTAGCAAATTTTTTCTATCAGAAATATGTAACAGATGACGGTGTTGGAAAATTGTCAATGACCGATGGAGAATTGAAACATGAACATTGGGGATTAATTTATGGCGGCGGATTTTTTGTAGCAATAGCTCAAGATATGATGATACGTGAGTCTACTAATAATGAAAAAAGCCTAGATGATTTAATGAGGACATTCTTCAATCGATATTCAGACAAAGACGAGGGATATAACGTTACCGATATCAAAACTGAGCTATCAAAATTAAACCTGAAGAGCCAAAATGATTTTTTCAAAGATTATATCATTGGAGTTAAAAAGATTCCCCTACAGGATTATTTACTAATAGCTGGTGTTGATACCATATCAAATGATGGTGATTTTAAATTCATTAAACAAATATCTCCAAATAAGAAACAAATAGAAATACAGGAAGGATTCTTTGGAAAATGACTAATAGTGAATATTGATATATCCGCCCATACCCAGTACATTACGTTCTGATGTAAAACAATAATAAAAGTTAGGGACGAACTTTGGCTAACTCATTCTTTTCAGAACTCAAACGACGTAATGTATTCAAGGTAGGAATTGCTTATCTTGTATTAGCGTGGGTGGTTATTCAAGTAACGGCTCAGGCTGTACCCGCCTTTAGTATGCCTGAATGGGTAGATACTGTTGTTTTCTTTTTCGGCATACTGGGATTTCCATTCGCTATCTTCTTTGCTTGGGCATTTGAAGTAACACCCGATGGCATTATGAAAGAATCTGATATTGCACCTGAAGATTCCATCACCTCTCACACAGGACGCAAACTCGACTTCACAATTATTGGTTTGTTGGTTATTGCTCTGGGATATTTTGTCTATGAAAGTCGTTTTAACCCACAACCCATGGTTACAACAATAGCTGATACAGCAATAGTTGATTCCACAACAACTGATGACCTTTCGACACAGACGGCAACACAAACTGATCCTACAAATGAAGTTAATCTAGAATCTGACACTACATCCATTGCAGTGCTTCCGTTCGTTAATATGTCAAGTGATCCTGCTAATGAATATTTCTCAGATGGTATCTCTGAAGAGCTTCTAAATCTGTTGGCAAAGATTCCAAAATTACAGGTTACTTCACGTTCTTCTGCATTTTCCTATAAAGGAAAGGACATTAATATTTCAGAAGTTGCTAAAGTGTTGGGCGTTAAAAACATACTTGAGGGAAGTGTCAGAAAATCAGGAACAAGGGTTCGTATTACAGCGCAGTTGATTAATGCAGAAACTGACAAACATCTTTGGTCAGATACCTATGACAGAGAACTCGATGACATCTTTAAAGTTCAGGATGAAATTTCAGCCGCTATTGTGGTTGCTCTGAAAGAAACATTAGGTATTGAGCTGGTTAAAACAACTTCAGAAGTTCGAAGCATTAATCCTGAAGCCTATGATTTGTACCTACACGGGTTAAGAGGGATCCATGAAAGGACATTTGATGCTTTCGAGGAATCAGTTGTCGCCTTTGAATCAGCGATAAAGATTGCGCCAGATTTTTTGATGGCAAGAATTAAACTGGCCGAAGTCTATGCTCGTCAAATTGCCACAGGTAGTCGTTTTGACACTGAGATACTCGATACAGCTGAAATGATGATTAATGATGTACTTGCGATTAAGCCTGATTCAGCTGAGGCCTATCATGCGATGTCTTGGATATCTTGGTACAAGGACGAGATTAACTTGGCCAATCAGTCTGCAGAAAAAGCTTACCAATTTAATCCTAATAATGTAGAGATATTAAGGAATCATGCCGATAGCAATGGTGCGAAGATGGGTGAAGCTAAAGCCAGAGCCTTGTTCGAACGAGCACAACGCTTAGATCCTTTAAATGCTATGACTCTAAGAGTCTATGCTAACTATTTAAAGATGACGTTACAGGCATACTCAGAATCAGAAACATTATATAAACAATCGATTAAGATGAATCCTCTCGATGGAAACACTCAGTTCAATTTAGCCATTCTTTATAGCGAAAATATGGGTAACCTTGCAGATGCAATAAGGTTAATTGATATATCAGCAAAATTAGATTCAGAAGACCCCGATGGACACAGGTATCTTTCCATGTACTATTTATCACTTGGAGACGAGCAAAAGACACTTTCATATGCCGACATGGCGATTGCCATTAACATTCATAATGCTGATGCCATAGATGCAAAGGTTAATACGTTGATTTATCAGGGTGAAGTTAGAGAAGCATTAAAGTTAGTCACTGACAGTCTTGAACATTCGGATACGCTATATCGAAGAGTTGGTAAAGCTCATTTTTTAAGTAGAGCCATTTATTTACTATTAAAAGATAACAAACTTGACGAAGCTAAGGCATTAACTAATAAGTATTTACCCAAGTTAAGCAAGCTTGTAGAAGCACACTTACGCCGATCGGCTAACGACATCACAAATAGACATAGTATTATGCTTCTTTCAACGGTATATCGTGCACTGGGTAAAAATGATGAAGCAAATAAACTTGCCGAATTATTAACCCGATTGGATGAAGATTTTTATGCAAAAGGACAAAAGCGATTAATGTCATTGGAATATCTCTCTCTTGCTCAAATCAGTGCTGTGCAAAATAATAATGATAAGGCCGTTCGCTACCTTGAGAGTGCTATTGATGATGGTTACTTAGCAAACTGGCGTTCTGAAATTAAACAATCTCCTTATTTCTTAACTCTAGGGAAAAACCCAAAATACATTGCTTTAATCAAACGGTTGGAAGCTGAAATGGTGAAGCAAAAAGCAGAGCTTGAGAAGCTCTAAAAACTTAATACTCTCTTCGTTCTAGAAGTGGTTCAGGATCGACTCAACATTGATAAATATCACCAATACCAGTACATTGTATTTAACGGAACAATAATAATTAATTTCAGGGACTATCATTGGCTGACTCCTTCTTAACAGAACTTAAACGACGGAATGTATTTAAGGTAAGCGTAGCTTATCTTGTACTTGCTTGGGTGGTGATCCAGGTTACCTCTGAGGCCGTACCAGCCTTGCGTCTTCCGGATTGGGTTAATTCACTGGTATTCTTTTTAGGAGTGATAGGCTTTCCCTTCGCAATCTTCTTTGCTTGGGCATTTGAGATAACCCCTGAAGGTATAAAGAAAGAATCTGAAATTGCCCCCGAAGATTCAATAACGGCGCATACTGGGCGTAAACTTGATTTCGCCATAATTGCTTTACTTGCAGTGGGTATGGGTTACTTTATTTATGAGAGTCGTTTTGAATCAGAGACTGTCGAGTCTGTAGTAGTAAATGACAGTACTAAAGACAGTACTGTTCTTACCGAAACCCTCACAAAAACCATTTCAGAACCTGAAGGCTCCTCAATAGCAGTATTACCCTTTGTGAACATGTCCTCTGATAAAGAGCAGGATTATTTCTCAGATGGCATTTCTGAAGAAATACTCAATGTATTGGCTAAAATTCCGAACTTGCATGTTACTTCTCGCTCCTCAGCATTTTTCTATAAAGGTAAAGACATTAAAATTAACAAGGTAGCTCAAGAACTGGGTGTTAAAAATGTCCTAGAAGGCAGTGTCAGGAAAGCAGGAAATCGAATTCGTATAACAGCTCAGTTAATTGAGGCTGGTAGTGATAAACATCTATGGTCAGAAACATACGACCGTGAACTTATTGATATCTTTGCTATTCAGGATGAGATATCAGCGGCGATTGTAGAGGCGTTAAAATCTAAGCTCGGATTAGAAGCCAAAGTTTCCAATCGCGATATGAGCAAGGTAAATCTAGATGCCCACAATGAATATCTTAAAGGTCGATTCTATATAGAGAACCGTAATCAAGAAGATCTTGAAAAGGCTCTTGCTCATTTTGACAAGGCTGTAGAGCTAGCACCAAATTATGCTCCAGCATGGATGGGTAAAGGCTGGGCAACGTATTTCCTCAGTGAAGGACAATACGGCAATATACCGAATGAAGTTGCCAATAGACAAGCAAGACCAGCGCTTGAGAAAGCCTTACAACTCGAGCCTACACTTGCAGAAGCTCATGGTGTAATGGCGTTAATCGTTGATGACAATGGAAATAATAAGGATGAATCTAATGCATATTTACAAGAAGCTATTCGCCTAAATCCAAACTATGCAGATGCTTATTCTTGGTATGGTAATAATTTAGCAGATTATCCGAGCAAATATTTAGAATATCGAAAGAAAGCGGTACAGTTAAGTCCAATGTCGTTATTGGCAAATCTACATTATGCAACATCACTTCTTTTTATTGGCGAAATTGATGAAGCGAGAAAAATAGCACAACATATGCTTACCATTAATGATTCACACGAATTTACCTCTACGGTATTGGCATATATCAGTACCATTGAGGGCAATCATGCTGAAGCAGCTATTGTAAATGCGAAAATTATAGAAAATTCTACAATCAGTAGACGTTTTAAATCACGCATTCTTGCCTCATTGAGCACTTTAGGGTTGAATGAACAAGTACCTAACTTATTTGAAGGAACTGATTTTAGCGCGTTAAAGTATTGGTACAATGGTAACCTTGAGTATTATATTAGTCAGATTAGAGCAATATTTCCACGTAATGAGACGGACGAGTTAGGATATCTATATCGTGCATTAGCAGAGACCCATGCAGAAAATTATACAGAAGCTGTAAAATATTATGAATTAACTAATATTTGTATGGATTGTATAGAGAGGATATATAGCTATCAAAGAGTTGGGAATGATGAGATAGCTGATCAATTACTGAGTAACATGCAAGCCACACATACTGCTTGGACAAATACAGATGTGCAATACTGGGAATTCTTTGAAAATATTGTACCTGCAGAAATCATGACTATGGAACTTGCTTTTCTAGAGGGTGATACCGAAAAAGCTATCGCTAACCTAAAGCTGGCAATGGCTAAGAATTACATCATTGATTATTTATACAAAACAATGCCTATGTTTAAAAAACTCAGAAAGCATTCCGATTGGCCAGCACTTCTTGCTGAGTCAGATAGACGAGCAGCAATACAACGCGATATATATCTAAAGTGGGTTGCTGGGAAAGATACAACAACGCTATAATTGGCTGTCTAACCAAGACACCATATAACTTGCTAACTGAGTATCAGTCTCTAATAACGGATATCCATGAGCGGAACCTTTATAGGCGATAAATTTACTATTGGCATGAGTTGTAGCGGCAAATAATTTCTGAGCACTCTCATAAGTACCACGATCTTCTTCAGATGCAATAA
>JAUUZN010000164.1 GCA_030589945.1 Gammaproteobacteria bacterium
ATGCCAATGGGCCATTGCAGTAAAAATCCACCCAAAATAAATGACGCCACAAAATAAGATACTTCTCTAATTGATAAGCCAATGTCATTGGCATAAACGGCTGCCATACCAAAGAGCATAGCATCACAGACATTAACCAAAAAGACGCCAGTCATACCAAAGGCTGTCCACCTGAATAATTGCTTGATCGTGATATTTTCGGTGTTTTCAACTTTCGGCATGGGTGTAACCGTCACAAGAATGGGTATTGCAGCAATACTCACCAACATTGAAATAAGTCCGAATAACTCAAAGCTTTTTGGATCAGCCAAGTTCAGTAAAAATTGACCAAAGAAGGAACCAATAAAGACAATCATCATATAGATGGATAGGATCTGACCGCGATTTTTATCGGTCGCCGCATGGTTTAACCAAGATTCTGCGACAACGTAGATTCCCGACATGGCAATACCCGTTATGACTCGCATGATGAACCATATCCACGGTACAACAAATACGGCATGAATTAAGATGCTCACAGAGGCTATTGCGCTAAGAGCGCCAAAGGTTCGCACATGACCCACTCGTTTGATCATCTTAGCGCCCTGAGTAGAGCCAACCAGAAAGCCGATAAAATAACCACTCATCACAAAGCCGACCACTGTGATGTCAAAGCCTTCAAGAGAAGCTCTAACACCCAATAAGGAGCCCTGTACTCCCACAGCCGTGGCGATGAGAAATAACCCTAGAAATAATGGCCAAATGGAGAGAACGGTCTTGTACATTTATACTCTCGTTGATTATCTATTAAAGCAGGTACGTTTCGACTATTTCTATAATCACAGGAAGAATTGATAATATCAATAATAACGCCATAGAAATATTAAAGATTCGATAGTGGATTGGATCCTGTAAATATTTTCTTAGTCCCACACCAAAAAATAGCCAGGTTCCAACACAGGGAAAAGAAACAATAAAAAATGTTAGCGTGATGTACAAGACTTGCATCATAAAATCAGCGCTCTGGGTGGTATAGGCTGAGACGGCACCGGTTGCCATGACCCAGGCTTTAGGATTAACCCATTGAAACATTGCAGCTTTCATGAAGCTCATCGGCTTTTTAGATTGGCTTTTCATCTTGCTTGGACCAGTATTTGCGATCGCCCAAGCTAGATAAATCAAATAGATGATCCCAATTATTTTAATGAGCTCATGTAACAATGGATAACGTTCAAAAACAACACTAAATCCCAGACCGATTAAAATCACCATACTCGGAAAACCAAAGCAAATTCCCAAAAGGTGGGGGAGACTTTGTTTGACACCATAGTTAACCCCGGAGGTCATGATCATGATGTTATTGGGTCCGGGCGTGATGGTTGCGGTAAAGGCAAACAACATCATTGCAAAATACATTTCCATCAGTCTAGGAACTCAATTGACGACATATAGTAAGCCTCTTTGATGATTGTTGATGTTAGGTTTAATCCGTCGATATTTACTTAATTTAATTGTAATGTAAACCTTTTTGCTAAAGTCTTCCTTACAAGGGATAATAGCGCCCATTAACCGTTGATAAACGTTGCACACAAGTACAGATTCTTATGCCTCAATTAAAAGCTCCAAATCTTCTTAATTATCCCAAATATTGGGCTGAGTGTTATGGCACTGCACCGTTTCTACCCATGTCTAGGGCTGAGATGGATGAGTTGGGTTGGGATAGTTGTGACATCATCATTATCTGTGGTGACGCCTACATTGATCATCCCAGTTTTGGTATGGCGATCATCGGTCGTTTACTCGAAGCACAGGGTTATCGAGTGGGGCTAATTTGTCAGCCTGATTGGACGAAGAAGGAAGATTTTGAAGTACTCGGACAGCCCAATCTATTTTTTGGGATCAGTGCCGGTAATATGGATTCAATGATCAACCGTTATACAGCAGATAAACGAATGCGTCACGATGACTCCTACACACCAGGAGGTGAGGGTGGTAAGCGTCCCGACAGGGCAGTGATTGTTTATTCACAAAAATGTCGTGAAGTTTATCCTGATGTACCCATTGTCATTGGCGGTATTGAGTCCTCATTACGCCGCATAGCACAGTATGACTATTGGTCTGATGAAATTCGACGTTCTGTATTGATAGATTCTGCCGCAGATATTTTACTTTATGGTAATGCTGAAAGAGCTCTGATTGAAGTCGCACTCGGATTTTCACGGATGAGAACGGTCAATGACATGCAAAATATCCGCGGCACGGTTGTGGTTAAGTCAACGACACCTGAAGGATGGGTGGAAGTTGATTCAACACGAATTGACTGGCCTGCAAACATCGACAGTATTCCCAATCCCTATGATTATAAAGAAGCTGCAACCTGCGATAAAAAACAGCAGGCTGATGTTGAGTCCGTTCCCATTCGAATTATTCCTCAACCACTATCAGGTAAGGCTGATTTTGACCGTGATAAAAGTTTCATACGCTTGCCTAGTTTTGAAAAAGTAACCGCAGACGCAGTGCTGTACGCCCACGCATCAAGGGTATTGCATCAGGAATCCAATCCACACAATGCCAGAGTACTGGTTCAAAAACATGGACAGCATGAAATCTGGGTGAATCCACCACCAATACCACTGACAACAGAAGAGCTCGATTCAGTCTTTGCATATCCGTATCAGCGGGTGCCGCATCCATCGTACAAGGACGCTAAAATTCCAGCCTTTGAGATGATCCGGTTCTCAATCAATATTATGCGTGGATGTTTTGGTGGCTGTACCTTTTGCTCAATCACCGAGCATGAAGGTCGCATCATCCAGTCTCGCTCAGAGGAGTCGGTATTACAGGAAATTGAAGACATCCGAGATAAGGTGCCAGGCTTTACAGGCGTAATCTCCGATTTAGGTGGGCCTACAGCGAATATGTACCATCTCAATTGTAAAGATCCTGATATTCAGTCCTCATGTCGAAGACTGTCCTGTGTTTACCCCGGCATTTGTGAAAACTTGATTACTGATCATAAACCCACAACCAATCTTTATAGAAAGGCGCGCAAAATTAAAGGCATTAAACGTATTCTTGTAGCTTCAGGACTGCGTTATGATCTGGCGATTCGTGATCCAGAATACGTGCGTGAACTGGTACAGCATCATGTGGGCGGCTATTTAAAGATTGCACCTGAGCACACCGAAAAGAAAACACTTAGTAAGATGATGAAACCAGAGATTGATTCATACTATGAATTTAAGAAGATGTTCGAGAAATTCTCTAAAGAGGTGGATAAAAAGCAATATCTCATTCCTTATTTTATTGCAGCACATCCAGGTTCCGATTCTGAAGACATGATCAATCTGGCCTTATGGTTGAAGAAGAATGATTTTAAACTCGATCAGGTTCAGACTTTTTATCCCTCTCCGATGTCATTGGCCACAGCCATGTACCATTCCAGACATAATCCTCTGAAGAAAGTGAAATACAAAGGGGAGCGGGTTGAGACGGCTCGATCCATAGATGAACGTCGTGTACAAAAATCGATATTGAGATATCATGATGAGTCAAACTGGGGAAATTTAGCAGAAATATTCAAAAAGATGGGACGCGGTGATCTCATTGGAGACGGTAAGAACGCGCTAATTGGTGAAGTTAAACAAACCAAAACATTTAAAACCAAGCATCGGCAATCCACTAAAAAACAACGTTTTTAAACCTTACATCACAATGCTCGGCCATATTACCATTTTGGCTAACAGCATAATTAAATGGATACAAAATGAAAAATAACAATAAAAATCAATTGATTAAAGCATTAACTTTAAGTATTACATTAATTGTTATTCTAATCGGTTTGATGATGATTCCAGCCGAGGATGCGGAAATATCAAAAGAGCAGGTCATTACCGATATTAGCTATCTTGCGGACGATAAACTTGCGGGTCGTGCCAATTTTTCTGATGGAATTGATACAGCAGCTGACTATATCAGTATGCGTTTTAAAGACATTGGCCTATCACCTATTGAGGGTAGCTCAACATTTAAGCAAACATTTTCAATCTTCAGTGTGAAGCCAGAGAAGATTGATATGACTCTTAATGGTAATAACATCTCAACGGATCATCTTGCCATAGCCAGTACTTTGGAATCGTTGAATTGGCTGAATAAAGATAAATTTGAGACTACCGTTATTTCTAAAGATGATGATATGCGAGCGAAGCTTCGAGCCGTTAATCAACAAGGGGGTACTAATTTACTATTGATTAGCACCGCCCATGCCGAATGGTTTACAAAATATCAACGTTTTTTTAACCGCGGCATTACTAAATTATCTCTTGAAACACAGGGGACAATGGTTCTTGTGCTTACCGATGAAACACTCGTAGACTCAATCAATCTTACGGCAATCAATACAATATCTAAAAAATCCCTAACAAATGTGGTGGGAATTCTTAAAGGTCATAAGAAGGCAGAAGAAATTATTCTTTATTCTGCACATTATGATCATCTGGGGACCAAGGATGCTGATGGCGACAGCATATACAATGGTGCCGATGATGATGCTTCTGGAACCACGGCAGTTATCAATTTAGCGAGTTATTTTACACAACAGGCTAAAACCAGCGGAAACGCTCGAACATTGATGTTCAGTGCATTTACAGCGGAAGAAATTGGTGGTTATGGTTCGCGATATTTCTCAGAGCAACTAAACCCCGATAATGTCACAGCGATGATCAATATAGAGATGATCGGCAAACCCTCAAAGTTTGGCGCAGGCACCATTTGGATGACCGGTATGGAACGCTCTACATTAGGTGAGTTGATGAATGTACAGCTAGCAAAAAATAAGGAACAAGTTTATGAGGACCCTTATCCAGAACAGGGACTGTTCTACCGCTCAGACAACGCAACGCTCGCCAGATTAGGTGTTCCAGCCCATAGTTTTAGCAGTACTCAACTCGATAAAGATGAACATTATCATAAGGTGACTGATGATATTGCGAGTCTCGATTTAGAGTCGATGTTTCAAGCCATTAAAATGATTTCCAGAGCAACACAGGGCTTAGTGAATGGCACTGATTCTCCAACAAGAATTGATACATCCAAAGTACGTTCAAAAGGCAAAATATACTGATATTAAATTTTTGGATGTGTGTAAAATAGCACAGATAAATTTGACTAATAGTTAGCGAGTTACTAACCGAGATATGATAGATAAAAGTGTTCAATCTGTAGCTGAAGCAGTTGCAGATATCTTTGATGGTGCCACTGTAATGATTGGCGGATTTGGCGAAGCTGGAAGTCCTACGGAACTCATTCATGCATTAATTGATCAGGGTGCTAAAAACCTTACGGTGATCAATAATAATACAGGTAATGGAGAGGTTGGGTTAGCGGCTCTCATTGGTAATCATCAGGTCGCAAAAATGATCTGTTCTTATCCTCGCTCAAGTCATTCTAAGGTTTTTCCAGAGTTATATCGAGCCGGTGAAATTGAGCTTGAAATTGTACCTCAAGGTACACTCGCTGAGCGAATTAGAGCCGGTGGCGCTGGTGTTCCCGCCTTCTACACAGCAACCACGGTGAATACACCTCTTGCTGATGGTAAAGAAATCCGTAATATCGATGGCCGTGACTATGTGCTGGAGTATGGATTAAAGGCAGATTTCGCACTGATAAAATCTGAAACTGCCGATATCATGGGCAATCTCACCTACAACAAAACGGCCCGTAATTTTAATCCCATCATGTGTACCGCAGCAGACGTTACCATTGTGCAGACCCGAAATTTAGTCTCAGTGGGTGATATCAATCCGGAACATGTGATTACCCCCAATATTTTTGTAAATCGAGTGATAGAGGTTGCTAATCCCATTGTTGAATCACAATTAATCGCAGCGGGAGTGAAATACCCATGAGTGAGTCATTTACAAAAGAACATACAGAACCAAAGGGTTGGACTCGTGAGCAGATGGCTGAGCTTGCAGCGCTTGATATCGCAGATGGCTCATACGTAAATCTTGGTATCGGAATTCCTGAGCTGGTCGCCAAGTTTGTTCCCGAAGGAAGAGAATTTATTTATCACACCGAGAATGGGTTACTAGGTATGGGACCGGCTCCGGAACCGGGTGATGAAGATCCTGAATTAATTAATGCTGGAAAGAAGATGGTGACTACGCTACCAGGAGCAAATTTCTTTCACCATGGAGACAGCTTTACTATG
>JAUUZN010000145.1 GCA_030589945.1 Gammaproteobacteria bacterium
CAGCATTGAAAAACTAGTGCCTGCACCTAAATCAGTTGCGAGACCAACACGTACCGGTCTTTCAGCTTTCATTGCATTAGCAACGTCGAATAAACCACTGCCTAAGAATAAATTTGATGTTGGGCAATGTGCTATTGCGGTACCGGTATCATGGCAGCGTTGAAGCTCTGCCTCTGTTAAATGTATTCCATGACCAAATATGGCACGAGGGCCCAGCTGACCAAACTTATCATAAACATCCAGATAGCCAGAACATTCTGGGTAAAGCTCCTTAACCCAAGCGACCTCTCCCAAATTTTCTGAAACATGAGATTGTAAATAAGTACCCGGATGTTCTTGCCAGACTTTTCCAGTCATCTCCATTTGTTCAGGCGAGCTAGTTGGTGCAAACCTTGGCGTTACACAATATAATTGTCGCCCTTTGCCATGCCATTTCTCAATCAGTGCCTTGGTTTCATCATAACCTTGTTGAGGTGTGTCGGTTAAGGCATCAGGCGCATTCCGATCCATCATGATCTTACCGGCAATATTACGCATGCCTAACTTTTCAGACTCTTCAAAAAAGGCATCAACCGATTCAGGAAAGACAGTACAGAAGGTGCCGGCAGTTGTTGTCCCATTTCGCAAACACTCTTGAAGGAAAACCTTAGAAACCTCACTAGAATGCTCTTTACTCTTAAATTGCTGTTCGGCAATAAATGTATATTTATTTAACCAGTCGATTAACTGTTTTCCAAAAGCACCGATGATTTGAGTTTGAGGATAATGAACATGACTATCAATAAAACCAGCAGTAATAATACTATCGCGATAGTGCGTTATAGCTGTATCTGCTGGTAATGTTTCTAAAATAGAATCTGCAGGGCCAAACTGAGTGATTTTGCCATCTGCCATGACAATAATGGCATCAGACTCATAAATCATGCAATCTTCAATATCTTTTTGGAAAGGATCGTCTGAAAAGCTCAGGACTGCACCACGAATGGCGGTAATAACTTGTTGCATTTTATATCTCCTTATTTTCAAATATCTTGAAATAACATAGCAAATTATTATAAAACTCGTCGGTAAGGTTATACCTTCTATAAAAATAAAACAATATAATCTATAGGGTTATACCTTCTATAAATAAAACAACATGATATCTGTGGCACTCTAACTCTATCATCTGTCTACATTAGCTAGAAACAAAAAAGCCTCAACATCAATTATGACGTTAAGGCTTTGATTTATATGGTGGGCCTACAAGGACTTAAATCTTGGACAAAGGGATTATTTTTCCACTTTATATCTCAAACAAACAATATTACTACTCAGGTGTTATACGGTTAATCTTTGAACCTTGGATACCCAAGCCAGCCATTAAACCTTTCTGGTCAAAAAATATAGCATAGACGTTGTCTTTTCCCGTTGTAGTAGTGAGCGAGCCTGCCATACCCTTATCAACCACCACAATACTCGGGCCAAAACCGATTTCCCAACCTTCACTGCTATTCAGATATTCAAGTGTTGCATCGGACATAAAAAACAAAGCATAACCAAAGGTCTGTGCACCAGCTTGTAGACCATAAGAAGCCGCAACAGTACTATAATAGCCGGCTGTTTTTCCACCCTTTCGTAATGCGCCTTCACCATATTGACCACCAATTACCAAACCCGCTTTTAGTACGTCAGGAAAAACCAGAATACCTTTCGCATCTTTCGCTAATAATACTGCTTCTGGTGAAGATGCATAGAGTAATTTCAGGCCAGCAGAGACATCGCTATCAATCTCTGCAGCAGAGTCTGCTAAAACGTGAAAAGGAATTGTAATAACTAACATTGCAAAAAATGCCAAAGAGAATTTTTTTAGTAAATACATTGATTATTCCTTTTTATTAAAAAGTTATAAGTTATGGAACATTAATAATGACATGGAAATCTCATTAAAGATACAAGAAATACTGCTAATTAAGGGAAAATATCAGGGTCAGTCTGGGTCAATAAAAAAGTCTAACCTGAAAACAAGCTGAACCTTATCTGTATGTAACCATGCAACTGTCTACATAGAGTCTACATGAGTCAGAAATAAAAAAGCCCCAACACGAAAACACATGCTGAGGCTTTGATATATATGGTGGGCCTACAAGGACTTGAACCTTGGAAAAAAGGATTATGAAAAACAGTATGCACTCACTTTTACATCACAAAGTTGAAGAAACGTAATAAATGTCCCAAACCGAACGGCGAACTGAAAGCGAAAAGCAGTGTAAATTGCACACCATAACTCCTGCTCAGTTCAAATATCCATACTCCTAATTTAAGCTAATCATATGGGCAAATAGAGTCTCGTGCTTTAAGTCTTTTTGGCTTCACCTACGCTGACAGCACTTCTTTCAATGCCGCTGTAACTAAAAGTACATTTTCTTTTCTCGCTGAATAACCCATCAAGCCTATACGCCAGACTTTTCCAGCCAAATCACCTAAGCCTGCGCCAATTTCGAGGTTGTATTCATTCAGCAATGTTGAACGCACTGCTGCATCATCAACGCCGTCAGGAATCCAGACCGTGTTCAATTGTGGCAAACGATCTTGTTCTTTCACGACAAATTTAATACCCATCGCTTCTAAATTAGCTTTAAGTGTTTCATGGTTTTGTCTATGCCGATCCCATGCATTCTCAAGACCTTCGTCCATCAACATCACTAACGATTCATGCAGACCATACAAGGTATTAACCGGTGCTGTGTGATGGTATGCTCGTTTTGCACCTTTACCCCAATAACCCATCACAAGATTCAAGTCCAAGAACCAGCTTGTGACCGGTGTTTTACGATTAGATAGTTTATGTATAGCTGCTTCACTAAAACTGATCGGCGAAATACCCGGTGGTGCTGACATACATTTTTGTGTACCTGAATATACGGCATCAATGCCCCATTCATCCACACGTAATTCCGAACCAGCTAATGAAGTCACCGTATCAACGATCGTCAAGCAACCATGTTGGTGTGCTAATGCACAAATTGTTTTGGCATCAGATTGTGCACCAGTTGATGTTTCAGCATGAACAAAGGCAACAATTTTAGCATCCGTATTTTCTTTCAAAGCTTGGTCTACTTTTTCAACCGTAACAGCTTCACCCCATTTATCTTCAACAACAACCGCTACACCACCAAATCGAGTGATATTTTCTTTCATGCGATTACCAAATACGCCATTAATACATACAATAACTTTATCACCCGGCTCAACCAAGTTAGCAAAACACGTTTCCATTCCCGCAGAACCTGGAGCTGATACAGGCATCGTTAATTCATTTTCCGTTTTAAATGCGTACTTAAGGGCTTCTTTTGTTTGATCCATCATTTCAATGAAAAATGGGTCAAGATGGCCAATGGTAGGGCGGGCCATTGCTTGCAAAACACGAGGATGAACATCAGATGGACCAGGGCCCATAAGGGTACGAACAGGTGGGTTAAATGATTGCATAACTCTTCTTATTGGTTCTTAAATAAAGAACCCATTATAATAATACCTATGTTAATTACTCAAGAATTATCACGAGTACTACCAAAGCATAGTGTCATCCAGGGCGATGAAATGACGCGTCCTTTCGAGTGTGATGCTCTAAGTATGTATCGGCAAAAACCATTAGCCGTTGTGTTACCCGAAAATATTGATCAGATTAAACAAGTGATCCAGCTTTGCAAAAAGCACAACACGCCAATTGTTACACGTGGCGCAGGAACAGGGCTTGCGGGTGGATCATTACCCTTAGAAAACAGTATCGTCCTAGGCTTATCCAAACTCAATCAAGTTAAATCAATTGATCCTGTAGGCCAAACAGCCGTTGTTGAACCCGGTGTACGTAATATAGCCATCAGCGAAGCTGTCTCCCAATATGGATTGTACTATGCGCCCGATCCTTCATCACAAATCGCCTGCACCATTGGCGGCAATGTCGCAGAAAACTCCGGCGGTGTTCACTGTCTAAAATATGGGCTTACCGTTCATAATGTTGCGTCCATTAAAATGTTAACTATTGATGGTGAAGAACTTATTCTCAGCCGTGATGATGATGGCCTAGGTCTGTTAGCACTTATGAATGGTTCTGAGGGTTTATTAGGCGTCATTACCGAAGTCACAGTGAAACTCACTCCCAAGCCTAAACTTGCTAGATTAGTGATGGCTGGATTTGATCAAGTTCGTGATTGTGCTAACGCAATATCCAAGATCATTGAAGCAGGTATTATCCCAGCAGGCCTGGAAATGATGGACAAGTTTGCCATTGAAGCTGCCGAAGACTTTGCTAATGTAGGTTACCCACGGAATGTTCAATCGCTGCTTTTATGTGAACTTGATGGCGAGGAAGATTCCGTTCAACAGGAACTTGATACTGTTCTACAACTCTTATCTGACGCATCAACATTAAAAGTAGCGAATAATGAGCAAGAGCGTTTATTGCTATGGCAAGGACGCAAGTCTGCTTTTCCTGCTGTCGGACGTTTATCACCCGATTACTACTGTATGGATGGCACAATTCCCAGACGCTACTTGGCCGATGTGTTAGAAAAAATTAATCATTTATCACAGCACTATAATCTTCGGGTCGCTAACGTTTTTCATGCTGGTGATGGCAATTTACACCCTCTTATTCTCTACGATGCCAATATCGAAGGTGAAACAGAGAAAACAGAAGCCTTCGGTACAGAAATTTTAAAACTCTGTGTCGATATGGGCGGTAGTATTACGGGAGAACACGGTGTCGGTATCGAAAAGCTGAACGCCATGTGTCACCAATTCACACCTGCAGAAATTGAAGTCTTTCATCAAATAAAATCGGTGTTTGACTCAGAAGCATTACTCAATCCAGGCAAAGCCATCCCAACCTTACATCGCTGTGCCGAACTTGGCAGTATGCACGTTCATAACGGTGAATTACCCCACCCTGAATTAGAGCGTTTCTAGCCTTATGAATATCGAACACATTCAAAAACAAATCTTGAATGCCAAACAATTACAAATTATCGGCAACAATAGTCAATTAAAATCGACACTGACCACAACCTTAGATATGTCAGCTTATTCGGGCATGATTAACTATCATCCAGAAGAACTGGTTATGACTGTGAAAGCAGGAACAAGAATTACAGAAATTGAAAATATTCTCGCTCACAAAAGACAAGTATTACCATTCTCCATTCAAGATAGTGCTAATGCGACCATTGGTGGGGCTTATTCTGTAGGCAGTCCAGAACTACGCGATGCGGTTCTAGGCGTGAAAATTGTTGATGGTAAAGGCCAAATCCTTAGTTTTGGTGGTCAAGTAATGAAAAATGTTGCCGGCTATGATGTCTCACGCATGTTAGTCGGCTCAAGAGGAAAATATGCCGTTATTTGTGAGATTAGCTTTAGGATCTTACCTCAAGCGTATGCAAAAGCTTATCAAACACCTAGGACAATTAACACCACTCCAAATTCAGATCTTAAAAATCGTATCGAAAGAGAATTAAAAGACGTATTTGATCCTAAGGGAATATTTATTTAATGCAAACCAAACTGCCTGTGCAGCTTATTAAAACACCTCAAGGTCAAAAGGCAGACAATATCCTTAGGTCGTGTGTGCACTGTGGGTTTTGTTCAGCTTCCTGCCCAACCTATCAATTATTTGGCAACGAGTTAGATTCCCCTCGTGGACGGATTTATCTAATTAAATCAGCTCTAGAGAATAATGAATTCACCCAAAATAGCCTTCAACACCTTGACCGCTGTTTAACATGTCGAGCGTGTGAAACAAGCTGCCCTTCAGGAGTGAAATATGGTCAGTTAGTTGATATTGGTCGTGAGTTGGTTGAACAAAAACGTCCACTCTGGCAAAAGATAGCTCGTAGCAGTGTCCGTAAATTTTTAACTAGTCCTGTACTATTTAATTTTTTCGGATCAGTCGCTAAACATTCTTCTATTCAAACACCCTCAATCGCTCAAAAAGGCAATAAAGGCCGTATCCTGCTCCTAACAGGATGTGTTCAACCAACACTCACACCAAATACCAATCACGCAGCTAAGAATGTCCTGGCTACATTAGGCTATGAGGTCATTGAAACCACTCAAAGTGAGTGCTGTGGTGCTATTGATCAACATGCTTCCGCACACAAGAATGCTTTGATTAAAATTAAACGTAACCTTGATCAATGGTTGACATTACTTGAGTCTGGATTAGATACAATCATCTCCACCGCAAGCGGCTGTGGCGCAATGGTGAAAGACTACCCAACATTTTTTGAACCAGAAGATATTTATTATCAAAAAGCAGTGTCAGTCGCCGCTAAAACGAAAGACATAGCTGAATTTTTATTAGCTCAAGATCTATCGATATTATCGACTGAAAAAACAAGGATTTCATACCATGCACCCTGTAGCTTACAGCATGGACAAAAGTTACCTAACTTAGTCGAAGGATTATTGGATAAATTAGGTTATGAACTGATACCCATTACAGATGCTCATCTCTGTTGTGGTTCAGCAGGCACCTATTCAATTTTTCAACCTGACATATCAAAACAGTTAAGAGAGAGAAAGCTAAAACATCTAACTCAATCACAACCTGATTTGATTGTCACATCAAATATTGGCTGCCAAATGCATCTTTCAAAAGGTAGCAAAGTCCCTGTTAAACATTGGATTGAGTTACTAGATTGTTAGCCTATTTATCAGACCAACTTCACTTTACTTTGGGATCTGTTGCCCAGACTTAATCTGACGCGATTGAATCCACATCCAAAAGCAGACATTCAACGTTTCCAGACTAGTGCTTTATCAGCTCTCGCCAATTCGGCCCGTCAACAAAAACCTTCCTGTTATCATAAGCGATACGATGCGTACCGTGGCAGCGAGCACATGCCTGTACAGCCAGTGAGCCCAGCGCTTTCCCTTGTTCCTTACGTGTTCCCGTGGCCAAGCTCTGTTGCAAGCTCGCTATTGTTGTTATCATTTTTACATCGGGATAGACCCTAGTCTCTTTTTTATGGCACTGCACACAGGTTTCACCCTGTAACTTGATGCCATGCTTGAGTTCAGACAAGGAAGATAACGCAACATCCCGCTTGCCATCTTCAGAGGCAATTTTTATCTGG
>JAUUZN010000111.1 GCA_030589945.1 Gammaproteobacteria bacterium
CTCTTCTGTATGACCTCGTCGCTCACCATGAACAAGGAAATCATAGATTTTAGCTTGGGTTATTCTTGTTAGAGACCCAACTCTTCCGAGGTAAAATATCATAAATAAAACAAATACCGTGTATATCTCCATATGGGCTAAACCAAAATATTTTACTACGATTCCAAATGATGTAGCAGTGACACAAAATAAATAAATTATATGAAGAGTTTGTCTAACAGATAATCCAGAGTTCAATAGGACATGGTGAATGTGATCACGGCCAGCCAACATTGGCGATTTACCATCTTTCATTCTTTTTATAATAACGGCACAAATATCCCAGATTGGTATGGCAAAAAACCATAGTAACAACGATTTTGGAGCCGCTAATGGTGCAACTATTGAGAGTTTGATCGCAAGATATGGAAGCATAAAACCAAGAATAATTGTACCTGAGTCACCCATAAAAACAGAAGCCTTGGTTCTCCAAGTAAAGCGGTAATTATAAGCCCAGAAGCCTAATACAGCGCCAAACAGGATGAGACTAATTAATGATATATGTTCAGCCCCTGAAAGAACCGATGTGCTTATGAGGAAGCCTAACGTAATTAGTACTACGCCTGAAGACAAACCATCTAACCCGTCAAGCATGTTGATGGCGTTCATTATTCCTAGGACTGCAACAATAGTTAAAGGATAAGTAAATAGACCAAGTTGGACTGTAAAACTTTCAGTAAGAACAAAATCAGAAATCCAAATATTGTCCATCCAAAGCGCTACAGTGACTAGACTAGTCTGAACGACTAATCTTAATTTCGCGCTTATGTCTAATCGGTCATCTATCAATCCTATAAAAAACAGTCCAATTGTGGCAATAGCCATTCCTTCGTAACCACTAGGAAGACCCCAAATAGCTATTGATACCGTACTGGCAAAGATTATCGCTGGACCGCCAACTAAAGAAGCGACAGATTTATGCTGCTTTCTTCCTCCAGGATGATCAACTAGCCCAAATTTTTGAGCCGGTAACTTTAATAATGGTATAGCAGCAAGAGTTATTAATAGCGACAGGAGCAATTGGGATGAAAAGAAAGCTTGTATTATGGGTGATACATCTAACATATGGTAATTCCTTCTTCTAAATGCGAAATCCGTCTCTACTACACATATATAGAGTAATGTTATAGTAAAATAATTACATATAGTTTAAATATTGAATAATTCAAACTACCTCTCCCTAAGTGCGTGAATTATAGTCAATTATTGTACTTTTACAATGTTTATTGAAAGAATTTCATTTGGTTATAGCTACATTTTAACACTCAGTAGCATAAATCACTGAAAGCGATATAATATGAATCATCGGAAGAATAACAAAAAGGATTAACTCAATGACCGTACTAATAACAGGCGGCACCGGCTACATCGCCAGTCACACCGCAGTCATTCTGTTACAGCAAAACATCGATATCGTTTTATTAGACAACCTGTTAAATTCAAAAGCAATCGTACTCGATAAAATTGAGCTGATCACAGGAAAACGTCCAACATTTGTCGAAGCAGATATACGCGATGAAGACTCCCTCGACAAAGTTTTCGCTCAGTACAATATTAATTCAGTCATTCACTTCGCAGGCCTAAAAGCAGTTGGCGAGTCCGTAGAAAATCCATTGAGCTATTACGACAACAACGTGGTGGGCAGCTTACGCCTACTCAGCGCTATGGACAAAGCCAACGTTAACAATCTAATCTTTAGTTCATCAGCAACCGTTTACGGCGATCCCGAACGACTGCCCCTCGATGAAAGTTGTGCCCTTCGTACCACAAATCCCTATGGTGCTAACAAGTTACAAGTCGAGCAGATGATGTCCGATCTTTGTAACTCTAATGATAAGTGGTCAATGGTGGCACTAAGGTATTTCAATCCAGTGGGCGCACATGAGTCTGGCCTCATAGGTGAGGATCCAAATGGTATTCCAAATAATCTATTACCCTATGTCACTCAGGTTGCCTCTGGTCTTAGAGAAAAACTCAGCGTATTTGGTGACGACTACGACACGGTAGATGGCTCTGGAGTAAGAGATTACATTCATGTGGTCGATCTCGCTGAAGGCCACGTTAAGGCTTTAGGATTGTTTGACTCTGTTAATTCCTCCAATGAGGGCATAGGCTTTGAAGCCATCAATCTTGGTACAGGCAATGGCTACTCAGTACTTGAGATGGTAAAAAGCTTTGAAGAAATCAATGGAATAGAAATCCCCTATCAAATTTGTCCAAGACGCGCAGGCGATATAGACAGTTGCTACGCCGATGCCAGTAAAGCATTCACGACCATCGGCTGGAAAGCTGAGCGCGGACTTGATGAAATGATGCGCGACGCCTGGAACTGGCAATCAAAGAATCCTCAAGGTTACGAAGAGTAGTATCTGGTGTCAGGCACTGGTGCCCGGCACTGGGGTGTAACCATCCCCTAAAATCATAATAGCTTATACTCGTTAATTCGGATGTCTCACTTCTATTCTAGATTTCTGCTCTACAGTTTTATTGCATAATTGCTAATAATTAATCAAATATTTTAGTTGAAATAAAAACTATCCCAAAAATTGATTAATTAGTATCCTATAGGATACAATGGCAAGATAAGGCAATATGACGAATGTAATTAATGAATACATAGATGATAAAGGGGTAAGTCCTTATGCTGATTGGTTAGACAGGCTTCGTGATGTGAGGGCAAAGGCGAAGATCATCTTTCGAATTGATCGTATGGAACTTGGCTTGTTTGGTGATGTACAGTCAATTGGTGATGGATTAAGTGAACTTCGAATTCACTATGGTCCTGGTTATCGTGTTTACTACTGCAAAGAAGCTGCTCAGGTTTATCTACTATTATGTGGTGGCAATAAATCCAGTCAGAAGAGAGATATTAAACTTGCAAAGAGTTATTGGCAAGCTCATAAACGGAGAAAGCAGTATGGTACGTAATGTTAGAGCAACACACAATAAACATCTTCGTGACTCAGAAGTTGCTGCTGAATATCTAAATGAAGCATTAGAAGATGGCTCTGCTGGGGTAATCTTAATGGCGCTTCGCAATATAGCCGAAGCGCAAGAAGATGGAATTACAGGGCTTGCTTCTCGCTCTCGTCTTGGCCGAGAAAGTATCTATAAAATGTTATCAGTAAATGGTAACCCAAAGCTATCTAGCTTCACTAAACTCATCCATGGATTAGGATTAAAATTTAAGATTGAAAGCAATGGGCACCATCACTCCACTGTGTGATTAAGAGGTTCAAAAGATACTACTGAAGCTCAAATAAATAGTATTTGGTATTTGGTGTCTGGTGTCAGGCACCAGGGTCAGGCAGAGGATTAGTTAATTAAGCCACGCTTTTTAGTAAAGATGTAAAGCTTTCCGTCATTTCAGGGTTAGGTTGGTGCAATATGTCATTTGCTTGATTTAAAGACCATAATGCAAACAAGGTATCAATTTTACTGCTATTAATTTCCCTGACACTCTGCTCATTAAACCATTGCGCTATCTCAGCTACATGCCAGTATGAAGTTTTGCCTGCAATGGCAGGTTTTGGAAATTGATTCGTGACCGATGTAATCTCTCCCCTTGCATACTTTCGCATGTTTTGTTTTGTAAAATTGAAGAAGAACGCCAATTCTGAAAGGTTCAGTAAGTCAGGTTCCGCACGTTCTAATTGAGCATGGGGGAGTACCTTAAGTACATCATTTATGGCTGTCGATATTGCAGTTTTAATGTCGTTTGAATTTCTACAAAAATTCAACCCTAAATAACCTTTCATTCCAATAGAAATCGTCGCATCATCACATCCAGCATCAAACAATGAATCTAAACAATTATCGCTGAGTTCCCTATCATCGAGCTTAAAAATTAAGTCAAAATCATATTCATTCATTTTGTTCACCTAAAAACTGACATTTGTTAACAATTCGTTTTAACGCTCGGGCATGGTTCTGATTACTTCGAGGCGTGGACCAGATGCTTTGTCTGCAATAAACTCCATTCCAACATGCAATATTATTGGACGTGCAGAGCATTTGTCCCCAACAATGTGAGCTGCCAGCCGACTTTTTAATTATCCAACCATTATTTTCAGCAAACTTCAGGACAGCTTCAATGTCTTTGTTTGGATGTTTTGCTCGAGCCACATTTATCTCAGTATATCTGTTTAGTTGTCTATAGACAACTGCGATTGCTTTTAACTATAACTATCAGCTATGCAGGAGGTTATAACCAGAGTCATATACAGGTTAAGCTGTAATAGGAAAGCAGTAATTTGTGTAAGTTGGAATACGCCTAGGTGCCCGGCACCAGGGTCAGGCAGTGGAATCTGAGCAACTTGACCCATTAAACCACTGAAACTGTAGCGATTACATCATAAATAAGCTATAATTCATAAGTTGTACTTCAGTTTATTGGGTTTTATGGTGAAATATTTAAAATATAAACGTATCATTGATCTATCTGATAGTTCAAGAAAAAGTCTTTTTCTATTTGGTCCGAGACAGACCGGAAAATCGACTTTGCTGAAGGCTCTATACCCGGAAAGTCCGACAATCAATCTTCTAATGTCAGATCAGTTTTTAAAATATCAGCTAAACCCACAGCTTTTTCGTGAAGAAATTTTAACACAAAGTAATCAACGACCCATTATTGTTGATGAAATTCAAAAATTACCTCTTTTATTGGATGAAATTCATTATTTAATTGAAGACCATTCCTATCGATTTATTTTAACGGGCAGCAGTGCCAGAAAATTACGAAGAGAAACATCAAATTTACTGGCTGGAAGAGCGCTTGAAAGAAGGCTATTTCCATTAGTGACAAAGGAAATCGGCCAGTACAATCTCAATAAGATAATCAACTACGGTTCTCTTCCAGCAATCTATGATTCACCAGATCCCGAAGAAGACCTTTTTAGTTATGTAGGCGCCTATCTGAAAGAAGAAATTCAGCAAGAAAGCAATATTAGAAAGCTCGGACCCTTTGCAAACTTTCTAGAACAGGCCGCTTTAGATAATTCGGAGTTACTTAACTTTGCAAATATCGCCAGTGATGTGGGTGTGTCGGCAAATACAGTTAAAGAATATTATCAAATTTTAGAAGACACCCTAATAGGTACATTTTTAGCACCGTTTAAGCGAACCAAAAAACGCAAGGCCATTAGTAAGGCTAAGTTCTATTTTTTTGATGTTGGTGTTGCGAATATTCTCGCCAAAAGACTCAATATACAACCTAAAAGTGAACTCTATGGTAAGTGCCTCGAACATCTAGTTTATTTAGAGTTGCGAGCTTGGTTAAGTTACACACGCAACAGGAAAGAACTGACTTTTTGGCGTTCTGTGAATGGACAAGAGGTTGATTTTTTAATTGGTGATGACATCGCCATTGAAGTTAAAGCAACCTCGAGAACCCAAAGCAAGCATCTGAAAGGTATAAAGGCATTGGCTGAAGAAGTTACATTGACCCACAAGATAATTATCAGCCTAGATGATAAAAAACGAGTCATGGATAATAATTTTATTGTTTATCCAGTCAAAGAGTTTTTTGCTGACCTATGGGCAGACAAAATATTTTAGTGTCAGGCACTGGTGCCCGGCACGAGGGTCAGGCAGTGGCATTTGCTAGACATCTGATGTTAGTAAAGCGATAATTCACATCAGGAAATTTATACGCAAGGACAACAAATGATTTTACCCGTAATTATGGCTGGTGGCTCTGGAACTAGACTCTGGCCTCTGTCTCGTTCAATGTATCCCAAGCAGTTTTTGAATATTGTCGGTGATAACACCATGCTGCAAGATACCGTTTTGCGTTTGGCTAATCTTGAGACTACAAAATCAATTGTCATTTGTAATAATGAGCATCGTTTTTTAGCCGCTGAGCAACTGCAAACCATCGGTGAGCGTGGTGATATTATTCTTGAGCCTGTGGGACGTAACACTGCTCCTGCCATCGCACTTGCTGCGTTAAAGGCTTCGGAGTCTGGGGACGATCCGCTATTGTTAGTTTTAGCTGCCGATCATGTCATTACCAATGTTATTGCGTTTGAGGAATCAGTTCAAGCTGCTATTAAACTAGCCAATCAAGACAAATTAGTCACCTTCGGTATAGTTGCAGACTCGCCTGAAACCGGTTACGGATACATTCATCGCGGCGACAGCTTCGGTGATGATGGATACATTGTCAGTCAATTTGTTGAAAAACCGAATAAAGAAATAGCACAGCAGTATATAGATTCGGGTGATTACTATTGGAACAGTGGTATGTTCTTGTTTAAAGCGAGTCGTTATCTAGAGGAGCTGAATAAGTACTTCCCCGAAATATTAACGGCCTGCAAAAAATGCATGGAAACGGCGACTAAAGATCTCGACTTTATTCGCATTGATGAAGAACTCTTTAAACAATGCCCCTCTGAGTCAATCGATTATGCAGTGATGGAAAAAACCAGCGATGCGGTTGTTGTGCCTCTTGATGCAAACTGGAGCGACATTGGTTCCTGGTCTGCAATTTGGGACGTGAGTGACAAAGATGCCTCTGGAAATAGAACACTAGGTGATGTGATCACGGTTGATTCAAAAAATTGCCTAGTCCATGGTGAAGAGCGGTTGATAACGCTTTTAGGTGTTGAGAATATTGTTGTAGTCGACACCAAAGATTCTTTGCTTGTGGCAGATAAAGCTAAGGTGCAGGAAGTTAAAAAAATTGTTGAAATATTAAAATCTTCTGATCGCGAAGAATGGAAAATACATCGTGAAGTTTACCGGCCTTGGGGTAAATATGACTCCATCGATTTTGGTGAGCGCTATCAGGTTAAACGCATCACGGTGAAAGCCGGCGCTAAGCTCAGTGTGCAAATGCATCACCATCGTTCTGAGCACTGGGTCGTGGTGTCAGGCACTGCGCGGGTGACCAATGGTGAAGATGTGTTCTTTGTTTCAGAGAATGAGTCAACTTATATTCCAATTGGCCGAATTCATGCACTGGAAAACCCTGGTAAACTGCCATTAGAGCTTATTGAGGTTCAGACAGGGTCTTATTTAGGTGAAGATGATATTGTGCGGCTAGAAGATAATTACGGCCGGGCATAATTATCCGGTGCCGGGCACTGGTGTCAGGCACCAAAATAGTCGGCATAGGGAGTTGCGAATAATCTATGAGTGATGCAATTGCGAATATTAAACACTGGGGCGCCGTCAATGGCGTTACGGGCTCCTGTCATCAATTGATCATTAATGAAAACAATTCCATCCTTATCGACTGCGGCCTATTCCAAGGTGGCGATGCACATGAAATCGACCTCAGCATTGAATTCGATATCTCAACGGTTAGAGCGTTAGTTGTTACTCACTGTCACATCGATCATGTGGGACGAATTCCCTACCTCATAGCTGCAGGATTTAAGGGGCCTATTTATGCCTCAACGGCAACTGCGGCGTTATTGCCACTTGTCATAGAAGACGCGCTTAAAATTGGCGTCACGAAAAAGCGTAAAATAATCACTGCCTATCTGAGTCGCTTAGAGCGACAACTTCGTCCCATCGACTACAAAAACTGGTTTGACTTACCTTTGCTCGAAAGTAAAGCAGCAGAATACAAAATGGCAAAGGTGCGGTTTCAGCCAGCGGGTCATATTTTAGGCTCTGCTTATGTTGAAGTGGAATTGGGTAAGAAGCCTAACAATCATCGCGTTGTATTTTCGGGAGATTTGGGAGCGCCCTATGCACCTTTGTTACCAACTCCCAAAAGTCCATATCGCGCAGACACCTTAGTCATTGAATCTACCTATGGTGACAGAATTCATCACGGCCGCCGTCATCGTCAGCAGGCATTGAAAACCATCATCGAAAAATGTCTTAAAGATGCGGGTACGGTATTGATCCCTGCATTTAGCATTGGCAGAACGCAAGAACTTCTTTATGAGTTAGAACAAATCATATTTCGAGCAACGCATAACAAATCGAGCAAGCGAAAAAATCATTGGCGACAGTTGGACATTATTGTCGACTCTCCACTAGCAGCGAAGTTTACCAAACACTATAAAAACATGAGTTCACTGTGGGACGCCGAGGCTAAGAAAACAGTCGCCCAAGGTCGTCATCCACTGTCTTTTAAACAGCTCATCACTATTGATACTCACGCTCAACATTTAAAGCTTGTGAACCATCTTCGCCACTCAGGGCGTCCTGCTGTGGTCATCTCGGCAAGTGGAATGTGTAGTGGCGGTCGAATTCAGAATTATCTTCAAGAATTGCTTCCTGATAAGAGGACCGATGTTCTTTTTGTGGGCTATCAGGGAAGAGGCACGCCAGGACGAGTGATACAAAAGTATGGCCCTGATGGTGGTTACGTTTATCTCGCCGGGCAAAAAGTTCAGATCAAAGCAGGAATACATACCATCAGCGGGTATTCTGCCCATGCCGATCAGACGGATCTAATTAATTTCGTAAAACGCATCCAAATCAGGCCAAAGCACATCAAAATTATCCATGGTGACGACGAGGCTAAGCAGACGTTACAGACAAAGCTAAAACCATTTGTGAAAGATGTAGTAATAGCAACCGAAGGCTAAACCAGTGCCTGACCCCAGTGCCCGGCACCAGTGCCTGACACCAGTGCCTGACACCAAAACTGGAAGCTAGTTATCATTAATCTATAATGATTTCAAAAGTCCCATACTGTATAGTGCTCAGCATATTATTTACTATTAAACTTTAAAACTTCAGGAATATAAAATGTCAAGAATCATCGAGCCCCATGGAGGGGAGTTGGTCGATTGTTATCTCACAGATGACCAATTAACAGCAGCAAAATTGGAAGCTCAAGATTTACCCTCATGGGATCTTAATGAGCGTCAGATGTGTGATATTGAACTCATCCTCAATGGTGGCTTCTCTCCACTTACAGGCTTTATGTCACAAGCAGATTATGACTCAGTTTGCGCAGATCTTCGACTCGTAAATGGTGTCGTCTGGCCAATGCCTATCACCTTGGATGTTACTGAAAAATTTATTGAAGAATTGTCAGATAGCACCTCCGTAACTCTACGTGATCCTGAAGGGGTGGTTGTTGCAATCCTCGATTTAGATTCAAACTGGAGTCCGGATAAACAAAACGAAGCGCAGCAGATCTTTGGCAGCCTAGATGAAAAACATCCCGGTATTGACTATCTTATTAATCGTAGCAATCCTATCTACCTCGGCGGTACATTACGAGGCATAGAAGCACCTAATCATTATGACTATCAATCTTTGCGTGACACGCCTGCAGAACTAAGGGCAGAATTTTCTAAGAAGGGTTGGAGTAAAGTGATTGCCTTCCAAACTAGAAATCCAATGCATCGAGCTCATCAGGAATTGACCTTTAGAGCGGCTC
>JAUUZN010000087.1 GCA_030589945.1 Gammaproteobacteria bacterium
GCACGCAAGCAGAAAGATATTGATGCACTTAACAAAATACCCAATGTTCAGGCGATTCAGCTCGATGTTACCGTGCAGGAAGAAGTTGACGCTGCAGTTGAGACTATTAGCAAGGCTGGACGGGGTTTATATGGTCTTGTAAACAATGCTGGAGTTGGATCTGGTGGTCCGCTGATTGATGTCGATGAGGCGAGTATTCGATGGTTATTTGACGTCAACGTCTTCGGAGTCATCAAAGTTACAAAGGCATTCGCTCCATTAATTATTGAGAGTAAGGGACGTATTGTAACAATAGGTTCAATTGCTGGAATACTGACCTGGGTAGGTGGCGGTGATTATACCATGAGTAAACATGCTATAGAGGCATTCTCAGATACCTTAGCTAGGGAAATGGCACGTTTTGATGTTAAAGCTAGTGTTATTCAGCCAGGCAATTACAATTCTGAAATTAGCAAAACCATCCGTGATCGCCGTAGTGAATTGACAGACAAACAGAAAAAATCGGCCTATGCTGATTATTATATTCGCGGACTGAAAGGAACCGGTGACCGAAGTCAATATAAGGAACCTGATGAGGTTGCGGATGCAATTAAACATGCGTTATTCGATCCAAATCCTAAGCTTCGTTATATGGTGGTTCCAGATCGTAAAGAGGCAGCGATGACTATCGCTGCGAGCTTAGCGCGAGTCGCCCAGCGAAATGAAAATCAGCAACATGCGTTTAGTCGTGAGGAGTTAATCGATATGCTCGACAAAGCGATTGCTACTGAAAATGGTGTTCAAGCAGCTGAGAATTAGATTTCAGAATTAGATATTAATATTTGAACATATCGCTAAATATTTGCACATTCAAACTGTAAGTCTGAATGTGCAAGATTTGATACTAAATATGTTCGATGATCGGGGTATAGGTTAGCCTTTAATAAATTGCTGAACAATCATTTCAACACACGTATGTTTAGATTCCTGTGAAGTATAACTATGTCAAAGCCGATAACTAAAGCGCAAATACAGAGCTTATTAAAGCAACTGCTTTCTTCTAAAGAAGAGCTGTCTGAATTACTTGAACTTTCAGGTCAGAGTGCAGACGTGGTTGAGCTTGACCAATCAAGAGTAGGGCGCCTATCGCGTATGGATGCAATGCAACAGCAGCAAATGGCCAGTGCTGGCCAAAGACGTCAGCAATTACAATTTAAATTAATTATGAAAGCATTACAAAAAATAGCAGATGAAGAGTATGGATATTGTAATGAATGCGGTGAAGGTATTTCATTTGCAAGACTTCAGATACGCCCAGAATGCGAGCTCTGCGTTGCTTGTCAAAATATACAGGAAATGGTTTAGGTTAACTAAATAGTTAACATTGAACCGGTGAATGACAAAATAATAGCCTGGCTTATCTATACAAATAATTAGCTGTTATTCGAATTGTTAGAAGTGTGTCACATTGTATTATTGCCTAAATGTGCTATTTTTTAACCAGTTGTAAACCTAGTATGCTGTAGGAGAGCTATCATGGGTAATGAAATTCGTACGAATACTTCATCAATAAACGCACAGAGAAATTTGTATCGTACTAACAAAAACCTCAATACGAGTTTCCAGCGACAATCATCTGGCTTTCGAATTAACAGTGCTAGGGATGATGCTGCTGGCTTGATTATATCGAATCAACTTAGTGCGCAGATTGTCTCCCAGAATGTAGGCATCAGAAATGCTAACGATGGTGTCTCGATATCACAGACCGCTGAAGGTGCTTTGCAGGAAGTCACTAATATTCTGCAACGTTCCAGAGAACTTGCATTGTCAGCTGCATCTGGCCAAAATTCACCAGAAGCAAGGGCTGCAATCAATGCTGAGTTCCAAGCTCTTGGGGCAGAAGTATCCCGTATTGCAGAAAATACAGAATTTGGCGGTCAAAATCTACTAGCCGGTGGTACAACCTTTGATATTCAAACCGGCGCAGATTCAGGTCAAACCATTTCAGTGGAAACGCCTAACGTAATCGATATTGGTAACGCAATCTCTGCAACAGATGTATTAACAAGCGATAATGCCAGTGCAGCTCTTGATGTGATTGATGCACAGTTAGCCGCGGTTGATACTGCCCGAGTTGGGTTAGGAGCTTCTCAAAACAGATTGTCTTCAACAATTTCAAATCTGCAAAATGTGGCAGAAAATACAGAGGCATCACGTTCACAGATCAGAGATACTGATTTCGCTGCAGAAACATCAAATAGTACGAAAAATAAAATATTACAACAGGCAGGTCTGTCAATTGCAGCCCAAGCAAATCTTTCTAATCAAGCAGTATTATCACTGTTAAAGTAGATTGAAAAATTAGGGTCAGAGTGGATTAAAACTCTTTCATCCTCATCGAGTACAGTATGTCTGTGGTACTGTTAAATTTATTTAATAACAGTACAATATCTCCCAACTTATAATAAACACATTGATGGACTAAACATGAGTGACGAGGCAATTCAAATTGCAAAAGATTGGATGACAAAACTGGTCAAAACAGTCATGGAACGAAAATATGATGATCATATGGACTTAATATCAAAAAGAGTGCATGTCTCGGGAATACGAGGTTTTGATAGTATCAATTATGATTCATGGGCGAGACAGTGCAAGCATGAGTTTGAAGATAATATCATAAGGGGGGTGAGTTACGAGGGGTTAAAAATGCTCTCCTATAATGACAATCAAATTATGTTTAAAACATATGAATCAGCTGAGTCTACGGATGGATTTATTCAAGCACAGGGTATTGAGGTCTTACTTGAGAACGAGGATGGAAACTGGCGTGTCGTTCAAGAGAGGGTACTATCAGCAGAAGAAGTAAAACACGACAAGCTTTTTGAAAAGAGAATTATTTAACCAACATTTCACATGTTCCTTTTGCAGGTTGCCACACGTCAATGTAAGGGTTGTCAGTACAAACAACATTTAAAAATTTGGTTCTCTCTCGCTTCTGACGAGCTTTTTGTTTTTCCATAATAATATTAAACTCAGGCTGGTCATAGAATGACTGCATATACGCTTCATTAGGCCAAATAAACAAACCTTTCTCTGCAGCTGCAGATAGTAATGTCAATCCTCTTTCATGCTCGCCTGACAAGAATGCAGCCATACCTTCAGCCGCACCAGCATCGAAAGGAAACTCAAGGGGGATGCTCCTTATAATTCCCGCCTTTCTAAGCTGTCTTCCATTTTCTCTTATTGCTTCTATTAGTTCTTCGACGCCGTCATTGTCACCATTAGCTCGGCGAATAGCAATTAAGGCTGCAGCATGAGTGATTTGAAACATGCCCTTACTTGAAACTAAGCCATTGCTATTTTCCCACTGTTCTTCGAGTAGAGATTTGGCTTTCCTGTAATAACCAGCACCTGCGAGTGATTGACCAAGAAATCGACGCAGTTCAGACGAAGCAGGCGATCTAGCTAGCCATGCCTCGGCGGTTGAAACCGCTCGCTGATTTTCTCCGAGCATTGCTAGCACATGAGGTATAGCTACTCCAAAAATTGAGAGTGCTTCATTTGGTAAATCGATTTTTGCAAATGCGAAACTCAGGTGAAATCTTGATTTTGCAAAATCCGAACGAATTTTCAATGCATCGAGGTTACCTAATACGGCATTAGCCCACTGTCCATCTATGAGGTCCCTTTGTGCTTGCACATGGGCATGAAAGGCTGGTGCAAATGAGGAAAGCTTTTCAAGGTTTTGATCGGCTTCAGTGAACTGGTTTCTTGCTATATCTTCTAACACTTTATGAGATCTGGCTGGTTTCGAGAGTGGATCAAGAAGTAGAGCCTTTTTCCGTAAATCGTAGGCTTCTTCATAACCTCCTAGAGACTCCTCAAGCAAGTTTGCCATCCAACTCTGGACGGTTGCATAGTTTGGGTTGAACTTGATAGCCCGTCTATAATACGCAACGCCTTCTTCTGGTTTCTGCTGATACGCTAAGATCATTCCCTTCGCTGCATTTGCCTCAGCCGATGATGGATTGATTTTAAGAGCTTTTTTAACATGAGGCTCGGCAAGATTTAGAGCTTCATCATAGCTTAACGTCCCGTACTGATCGCCTACAAGTAACATTGTAGTCATACCTAACTCTGCATGAGCTGTGGCGTAGTTGGGTTCAAGATCAACCGCTTTTTGAAATTCAATGACTGCTTGCTTAATAGTTGCGCGTGAGCGTTGTGATGCCAGATAACGACCACGCATTAATGCTTCTCTAGCCTCAGAA
The DNA here is from genome assembly GCA_030589945.1 of Gammaproteobacteria bacterium. Lineage (GTDB taxonomy): Bacteria > Pseudomonadota > Gammaproteobacteria > Enterobacterales. The sequence goes on from JAUUZN010000087.1 coordinate 4,254, forward strand.
CTGGCAATAAATGTACGAGTCTTTGGTATTATTAACTCCAAATCTAGGATTTTTCCTAGGGCGTTAACGATTGCTTCAGATATTTCTTGTTGGACGTCAAAGACATCAACCAGTTCTCGATGATAAATAGCTGACCACAGATGTTTATCGTTACGAGCATCGATGAGCTGTGCAGTGATTCTTAATTCTGAACCAGATTTCCTTACCGATCCTTCTAGTATATTTGCTACACCTAATTCGTTGGCAACTTTAGGTATATGAATGCCTTCACCCTTATATTGAAACGACGAAGAGCGTGAGGTTACATGTAAGTCGGGGATCTGAGCTAATAGGTTGAGAATTTCTTCCGATACGCCGTCAGAAAAATATTCATTATTGGCATCTTCTGACATATTAACGAACGGCAATACTGCAATTGAATTTGGGCTGGCATAAATTTCATTTGGTTCAATGGATACTCTATAGCGAAAGGTAATGACCACAACAATAAGCATACATATAATTGAAACAAGCAGAACTAATTTGGTTCTTTTAGGCACCGAAGGTAAACCTTCATGAGTGACTTCAGCTATCAAACGATAACCTCGCTTGGAAATAGTTTCTATATATATGGGTTTCTGACTGTCGTCGCCAAGCGCGGTCCTAAGCTTATTTATTGTATAGTAAAGTGATGTATCGCTTACTTTAACATTGTCCCAAACATGAGTCATGAGATCGTCAGTACTTACCATCTCGCCAGAGCGTGACGACAAATAAACCAGTAATTTCATTATTTTTGGAGTGAGTTCAATGGTCTCCCCACTAACAAGTGTGAGACGTCCGGTTATTGGATTAACCTTCCAGTCACCAACCTTAAAAGGTGTTGTTCCATCAACAATCATTGGTATATTTTTATTATTAGGTTTATCAGATCCATTGAGTCAATCTCAGATGAGAATTGTGTTGTCTCTCAACAATATACCACAAACTAAGAAAAGTCTAAGGGAAAACTAAGAGTGAACTGAGGACTTTGTCATTGATATTCATTAATGTTTTATTGTGCATACTAGCTGAACCACACTTTCTAGAGAAGTAGGTCTTAAAAGGCTTGGAGCATAAATTAGAGTATTTAATTACTTTAAAGGATAGACAATAATTAATAAGGAACTTAATGATGAAGACTATAGCATTGATATTTATATCACTAATTATGACAATTTCTCTATCATCCTGTGGTGGAGGGGGTGGTGGAAGCTCAAACACAACTCCGCCTCCACCCCCGCCCCCAGCTCCACCTGCACATGCACTTGCTGGAACATGGTTTGGAACTTTAGAGGATGTTGACTTTGTATTACATGCATTGGAAGTTACTGTAGCTGATGATGGTAGCCTGAGTAGTATTTTAGTCGATGGTATAAATGATGGAGTCACTGGAACAATTACTGGAAATATTACACATTCAAACTCAACCGTATCGTACGCACTATCATTTTCAGATAACAGTAGCGGCGGTATTACCGTTGATAGTAGCTCGACACATCTAAGTTTCATCGATGATAATTTTAGTTATGCGGTATTACAAAAGGATGCTGTAAATACATTACCTACCTATTCTAGTGATGAATTAGTGGGTACTTGGACTGGTTTTGGCGTTATCTTAGATAGTTCATTATTTATCTCAGGAACTTTTAGTGCAAATGTAACTGTTGATGGAAATTATAATTTCACAGGTAGTGATGATGCGAGTACATTTACTGGAGTGTATCTATCGGGTGATACCAACTTTGGACGATTTACTTATGATGTTATTAATTCAAATAATGAAGAGGGTAAGGTAACAATACTTGTTAGCCCTGATAAGTCTTTTTTCACTAGCTATACATGTCCAGCGGCTGGCTACAGCAACTTTATAACAGAGTGCTCTTTCACTAATTGGGAGTAATTCATTCTGATGAATAAATAGATTAGTACATTTAGGGGTACAATCTTTTATTTCATGATTATGTTTTTACATTTGCTAAAAGCTACCCCTTAACTGAGTGAATATTTGGCCCGTCTTTTCGTTTAATAAGGAGAGATGGGCGATTACGTTTGAAGTACTGTTTCCAATTATATCTCCATCTACCCCTGCTTATTCCGAACAACATTGATCACGCCCAGGAGGAGGAATTTTCTGAGAAATCTGGAGTGGACTTTTCGATTCACAGAAGTTAACTTGTGAGTGCTACTAAACGCGGAGGTATGAGGATGACTATCAAAAAAACTTTCCCGGTCCAACAAGATGGACGTTTTTATCTTATGGAGGGTGGGACCGAAACTGAAATAATGTATAAATATGGTTTCGACCTACCTGAATTTGCGATGTTCCCATTACTTAATAATCCAGCCGCAGTTTCAAAATTGAAAGACATGTTTCGAAGTTATCTAGATGTTGTCTCGAAAAATGGAATGTGCGCAATAATGGGTGGCTTAGATTATCGTGCAAGTCCAGACTGGGGACAGTTGTTAGGTTATTCTCCAGAAGATTTAGCTGATGCAAATTTTAAATCAATAGCGTTTTTAAGAGAAATAGCCGATGAATATGCTTCGGACATACCAAAAATTCTCATTCAGGGTTTAATTGGTCCCCGTGGGGATGCCTATGAGCGAAATGAAAAAATAACCGAGAATGAAGCAGAGGATTATCACTCGATTCAATTGGAAACATTACAAAAGGCAGGTGTTGATTTAGCACTGGCAATCACCTTTAACAATATTCCTGAGTCCATAGGTGTTGCACGAGCAGCAGCCAAAATTGGAGTCCCGCTAGGCATATCGCTTGCATTGGACAGTTCCTCGAAACTTAATTCAGGTTCTAGCCTTGCTGATGCAATTACAACGATTGATGCTGAGACAGAACATTCACCAGAATTCTATATGATTAATTGCTCACATCCTGTGGAATATGAACCAGCCATTGAACCCGGCAACTGGATTAATCGAGTAAGAGGTGTTCGACCCAATGCTTCAAAAATGGAAAAGGTCGAACTATGCCAAATTGGACATCTGGAAGAAGGTGATCCCGCGGAATTGGGTAGGCTATGCGGAGACCTTTCAAAGCGCTATCCTCACATGGATATTTGGGGTGGATGTTGTGGAACGTGGAATGCCCATCTGGACGAGATAGCGAAAAATGTTTTAGCCTTATAAAATATAAGCTCTAGGATTCACTCTACAACAAATCGCCGTTCCAGATAACCGATTATCTCTTTAGAGTCAAAGAGCCACTGAATATCGCCTTCACCGTTATCAACTTTCAAACAAGGAACCTTGAGTTTTCCGGAGCCGGACACCAGTTCTTTCTTGGCGTTGTCGCAGCGTTTGGGATCACGGGTTTCAACGGGCAGGGATAAACGCTTAAGTGAGCGTCTCACTTTTACACAAAACGGACAGGCTTTGTATTGATACAGCGTGATGTTGCCACATTGTTCATCAACGGCGGTTTGTATTTCCGCAGAGCGTTGAATGCCTTTGGGTGTTGTCAGCCAATCGATGAATAAAATCAGTGAACCTAAAATAAAATGTATTATGCGCATAATGAAACCCAGTGGTGGCGAGAGTGGTAGTAAGACAAATAACGTTAGTGGTTATTTTATCATTTATAGGATGTTATACCATTATTTTAAAGTAATGGTTTCAATTAAAAGAGTATCGTCACCACTCGTTAACCATAGCTGTCCGTCTTGAATGCTGCACTGAAATTCCATGTTGCGGTTAATCAATTTAGTTAATGCGATAATTGTTTCTGCCGAAAACTGTTCTACCGATAAATTATTAAATTGCTGTAATTTTGAAGCAACCTGTTTCCACACTTCTGCCATAACAATAGAGTTTGACCTGTTCAGAACGGTTACAGGCTTTTTTTATACGCTTTTCATCAATTTGACCGAGTTCAATCCAAAGTTCAATAACTTCACTATAGTTAATCTGCCATATTGTAGCTTCATCTTCAGCACTGACCCCTTTACCAAATTGTAAATCTTCATGAGCATTTAATACAAATGCAATCATACGTAGCATCATTCGTTGATCTGTTTCTGATGGATGCTGAGCAACGGTGAGTTGTAATGTATCGTAATAATTACGATCCATGTCTGACAAATGAATTGTAGCTTTATAGATGGTTGCTTTTAGTGCCATGAGAGAAATAAAACCAGATTAAAGTGAATAATTTATAATAAATATTTAATGGACATTAGGAGGTTCTGAATTTAACTTTTCAATTCCCTTTTCCTATCATTGCGACTTAATAAAGCAGTTATTGTGATATTGGCTGTTACATTGGATGCCGATAAAAACATGTCCACAATTAGATCGACGGCTATCAAGATACCTATGCCAGCAACGGGTAATCCAAGGGATTGATATATAGGTGCCATAATAAATAAACCGCTACTGGGAATACCTGGAGAATAAAAGCTCAACACTCCAATGACTGATACGATGACAAGCAGATCCATTGGACTAAGTTTGATACCGTACAAAATTGCAATAAAGTAGGTCCCTGTTGTTCTTGCAAGAGGCGATGCAAACCTAAATAAAGACACCGCAATGGGCAAAACCAGTCCAGATACCTCGGGGTTTATTTTGAGTTTGTTGGTAGCTGCAAATGTGGCCGGTAGTGCAGCAACAGAAGAACGAGCGCTAAATCCGATAATCTGTGCGGGTGCAGCGAAGCGTACAAACTCTGAAAACGAAAGATTGCCAATTAATGTCGCAAGAGGGTAAAGCAAAATTGTTAATAATGTGATGAGTCCACAGGTTATGAGAATAAAGGTTCCAAGAACAGTTACAGCTGACATCCCCATCTTTGCAGCAAGAGGAAAAACTAATGCGAAAATACCTATGGGAGCAATTAACATAATCCACTCTATTAAAACAAACATTGCTTCTTTTAGGACAACAAAAAAACTAATCATAACCTTTAGCTCTTCAGTTTTGACCTTTAATAAAGCCATAGAAAATAAGCCGGTAAAAACCAATAGTGGCAACATATCACTTTCTGAAGCAGCTTTAAGAGGATTTGTCGGTATCAGTTTAATTAACCAGTCTCTGAAGGGGGGCATTTCCGGGATAGCAGCGGCAGCTCCGGCACTCTCTCTTAAAGACTCAGCGGCATCGGGATCAATGTGTAGAAATGAAAGCAAAAAAGGTGACAATATTATTGTATAAATACAAACAGCTATGATCATTAATACCAACAAGCTAATCGTTCTTCCTCCGAGTTTTGCAATGAGAGCGCCATGTTTATTACCCGCAATGGAGGTAATTAAAAGAGAAACCACCAGTGGAATGACAGTCATTCGAATCGCGTTTACCCATAGGGTTCCAATGGGTTCTATCAGCTCGGGTAAGTTAGATAATATAGGTAATATTTGATTATTATTTATTGAGTATAAAGTACCAGCAAAAAGACCAAGTGCTAGGCCGATCAGTATGCGTACAGAATTGTCCATGGAATATTTCCTCTTAAGATACTGATAAGTTAACTCTTTTCATCGAAACTGACAAGTTGCATTGTCAGTTCATCAGTGGGGCGTCATGTAATTAGGCGCCAACATTGAATTATCACCCAAATAACAGTACAGTGAATCCTAATGGGCAAACAACAATAATTTGGGATTATCTTTGGTTAATTCACTTCAATCTTTGTTTAAAAACTACTGTGCTAATTTAAGGTTCAATTCCAGAACTGTTTTAATTCTAACGATCATCTTATTTCCACTGTCTAATAGTCTTAATGCCAAAGAAAACATCACCGTTTTAGAAGCAATAACTGAAGATGCCTACACATTATCTTACCAGACAGACGAGGGTGAAATTGGCGGGTATTCCGTTGAGTTATTCAAGGCAATTATGACTGATGCGGAAATAGAATATGAGCTAAGAGTAATTCCTTGGGCTAGAACTTATAGGCGTGTTCAAAGTAAAGAGAATGTCATTGTCTTTCCAATGGCGTGGACAAAAGAGAGGGCATCAAAATTCAGGTGGATAGGAGAAATCACCCCGGTTAATTACAACCTGTATTGCCTGACTAAAGATCTACCTTCAGAGTCACTGACACTTGCACAATTGAAGAAAAAAAAATTGCAGTCCCGAGAAGCGATATTAGAGCGGAATATTTAGAAAAGAACATGTTCACCAACTTAATACTCACCACTGGGAACAGTCAACTCACTAACTTAATAAAATATGGACGAATAAGTTATTTTTTATCGAGTAAAATTGGTCTTAATCAACTTATATCTGAAAATAATATGAAACCGTCAGATTTTACTAGGGTGTACAGTTTGGAAGATTTACAGACGCGTCTTTATATTGTGCTTAGTTTACAGACCGATGAAGATATATATAAGAAAATTTCAGCCAGCTATAAAAAAATCGTTCAAAATGGAACCTATGATAAAATCATGTCTCCTCTTTTCGAATTAATCCAACATGATTTTTATGTGGAGCCTAAGGATTAATACTGGGTATAAAGGTATTGCCAACCAGTCAGTAGCTACTCTACCTCTAACCTCACAATACCTTTACCTTCAACAGCGGCATAAATATATCCATCGGGCATTTGCCTGACGTTTCGAATTCGACCAAGCCCTTCGTAAATAATTTGTTGTGAAACTACCTTATTGTTTTCTAGTTTACACAAAACCAAATAGTCAAATTTGAGTGAGCCGACTAAAAGCTGGCCTTTCCATTGAGGATATTTATCACTGGTTACAAAGGTCATTCCAGATGGCGCAATAGAAGGTACCCAATACCAAACCGGTTGCTCCATACCTTCTTTGTGAGTTAGGTCAGTAAATTTAGTTCCACTATAGTTAATCCCAAAACTAATGATCGGCCAACCGTAGTTTTTTCCTTTAGCAATCACGTTAATCTCATCACCACCTTTGGGGCCGTGTTCGTGAATCCAAATATCGCCGGTAACTGGGTGCATGGCCATACCCTGTGGATTTCGGTGACCATAGGAATAAATGGCTGGCTTAGTATGTTTAATAAACGGATTATCCATCGGAATTCGGCCGTCATCATGTAATCGGTAGATTTTCCCGGCGTCTCTTTCTATATTTTGAGGATTGCCATCTCGATCGCCTCGGTCCCCAATTGAAAAGTATAAATAACCTGCTCGATCAAATTCAATCCTGCTACCAAAGTGTTGTCCTTTCAGACTATTCGGCGTTGCTTTATAAAGTAGCTCTTTATTGACTAATTGATAGTCTTTAATTTTCGCACGCATGATCGCCGTATTACTTCCCC
>JAUUZN010000122.1 GCA_030589945.1 Gammaproteobacteria bacterium
GATAAAGAATGGACTACCTTGGAAGATAGATTCTGACGGGGAATTTATTAGAGACACTGATGGCAACAAGCAAGTTGAATGGTTTCCACATAATGATAGTACCTTTAGTAAGTGGGATGGGTCTCAATGTTCACCAGGAACAAAACTTTCGTTGCCCAATTTTAAAACTCATAGTAGAGGCACTTTAGACCAACCTCATAATGCAGAATTAAAGCAAAATATTAAAGATATTTACCCTGCTTTAATTGCTGCAAAAGATGTGGCTTTAGCTAATTCAAGTAATTCATCAATAATAAATAAATTGAAAAAAGATGTCATTTACTGGAAATCAATAGCTAATGCTGAAGCTACTAACTTAATTGCCTCGATTAAGAAGCTGGATGATATTGATAAAAAATATCAAATGTTAAAGAGAGCTAGAATTTCCAATGAACAACAATTAGAAAAGCAAATCAGTGAGCTTAAAGCTGAGAATTCTGCTTTGAATAAAATGTTTAATAAAATACTTCCCCTTAAAGGAGTCAAGTAACGTGGCTCCAATAATAAATAAGAGTTCAGCACAAAAAGCATTGGAAAATGCAGAAAAACTTCGCGTTTATATCAAATCAACAGCGTTAGAGGATATACCAAAAAATCAGCATAAATGTGCAGCTAGAAATCCTATACTAAAAAGCTTAGGTATTCCCCCATCAACAGCTGGAACAAATAAATCATTACAGGATCAGTTTGCTAAGTTAGACGCGGCATTAGGAAATGCGCCTCGTACTGAAATTAAAGATAGGTCATCTGATATTCGAAAACTAAAGGCTCGCATAAATACATTAGAAAATCGTATAGTTTCTCATAAAGCAGAAAACGAAGAATTACGCTCTAAGCTAAAAGCATACGAACATTTTGAAGCCACTGGAAGAATGGTTAGACTATGAGCACAAATATCGAACCATTAACGGTTAAAGGTACAGTCAGCTATGTCATTAGACATAACATTCCTGACACCTCTATTTTTTTTATAGATGCCATTGATGGTTCTAGTGTAAAGGTAATAGCTAACCTTGTAGCAAATTCACAACCACCTATTGTTGGTGAGGTATGGTCAATTAAAGGACGCTATGATGAGGATGATCAGTATGGAGAACAGATAATCGCAGACGAAGTTAGTCCTCTTCTACCATCTGGTAAATTAATTACTGATTTTCTCATAAATAACAGTAGTTTTACAGGTGTCGGGATCCAAACTGTAAAGAAGTTATGGGCAGCGTTTGGTGATGAACTTTATGATATTTTAACCAGAGGCGACGCTGATTTAATTTTAAGCAAAGTAAATATCCATCCAATTGTATTGAATAACATGATTGATGTTTGGTCTGAATATGCCGACATTATCCCAATTGTTAGATACCTCAACTCTCTTGACTTTAATGTGAGTATTGCAAGAAAGGCAAGGGAGTTTTGGGGAAAGGATACAATTGATAAAATTACAGATGACCCGTATCGATTGTTAGCATTTGGTAGATGGAAAGAAGTAGATGATTGTGCTCTCAATAAGTTAAATACTAAACCTGATTCATATAATAGGTTGGTAGCTGCTGTGGAAGCATCAATCTATAACCGCTATGACAAACAAGACACGGCTTCCGAATACAACGAGCTACGGAATAGTGTTGGGGAGTTACTTGGTAATTCAATCAACCCTGAGCAGGCAATTCTTAAATCTCTAAGTGATGGACGCATTGTTACAACAAAAGTTGATGGGGAATTGTTATACCAATCATTTGGCGTAGCGGCGATTGAGTCTTATATTTCTAATAGGATAAAAAAAATTGAAGATGGTGAAAATCATCAGCAATCACTCTTTAATCTTGATTTTTCTAATAAGCGATTATCTGACTTTGAAGATACACTGGGCTACCCCCTAGCCAGCGAACAACGCGATGCTATCAAGATGGTTGTAGAGAATAACTTTGCAGTGATCACGGGTGGTGCAGGAGTTGGTAAAACTACAGTTCTGAATGGTATATTTTACATGCTCCCTGATAATGCAATCATCATGCAAGCAGCTCCTACTAACCGAGCAGCAGCAAGAATGAGGGAATCTACAGGGCATGATGCAATAACCATTGCCAAGTTATTGCGTATTGCCAAGGGTGGCCCTCTGCCAGACAATCTTTACTTGTTTATTGATGAAGCAAGCATGCTTGATGCCCCAACCTTTTATAGATTACTTAAAGCATTACCAGTAGGGACAAGGTTATACTTGGTAGGGGATCATCACCAACTACCGCCCATTGGACCAGGCCTAATCCTTCACTTATTTGTGTTCCATAACTACCCCAATGTTGTAGAACTTACTCAAGTCCACCGACAAGGTAACGAGACTGGCATACCTCAGATAGCCAATTCAATTAGACTAATGAGTTCGCCTAAATTAAAAAAGTTTAAAGGGGGATGCTTCGATAGTAATGGTATTTCAATTCTAGAAGTAAAGAATAAACGTGAATTACTAAATAATATTTTAACCACTTATCGTGAATTATGTACGTATGGTGAAACTCAAATTGTAGCAGCGAGGAATATTACTTGCGAAAATGTTAACAGCACACTCCATCAGGAGAACTTATCTGCTCGAGAGTATATGAAATCGCCAACACCGATCTTAAATGGTATGGAAGATGAACAACTAACCATAGGTGATAAGGTTATATATAAAGACCATAACAATTCTCAAAAAGACCTTTACAACGGTTCACTTGGTGTATTAACTGACATATATGAAAATTCTATTTTTGAATTAGATGAAGATGGAAATGATGTTATTTATATAGCTGAGGCGGAATTTGACACTAGCGGTCCTGTAAGGCTGTCTGAGGATGACTTCGAGCATGTTGGTTTAGGTTATTCAATTACGGTACATAAGTCGCAAGGAAGCCAATGGGAGCGTGTTGTGATTGCATCTGAATTTATTTTTCGGGACAGTCCAATAGTTGATAATTCATGGTTCTATACAGCTATCACACGTTGCCAAAAGCAGGCTGTAATTGTTGGTTCACTTAATAACTTCAACTACCAAGTAACTCACCCCCCTAGATCGTTTACAAGAAAGGTAGGTTTGTCCTTTAAACCTGATGAGGAGTAATGATAAAGATGGGAGTAATTTGTTTGTCGAACTTCCCTGTTCTAGAGGTTGACCACAACCTTCCGCCTCATTGTCTGCATGTCAAGGAATAGGTACCAACATACATGAGAATAAACGTTAACTCTAATCCTGTCCCAAATAATGTAGCGCTAGTCTTGATTATTGGTTTACCTGGGTCTGGTAAATCGACTACTGCCAATTTATTATCATCTGGAGGTGAGTTTATTCATGTTGAGGCAGACCAGTACTTTATCGACAATGACACTGGCGAATATGTATTCGATGCTGACAAGCTTTCTGAAGCCCATGAATGGTGCCTCAATCATGCAAAAGAATTACTTGAGTCTGGATATAAGGTTGTTGTCTCAAATACCCTCACAACAGCTAAAGAAAGGCGACCCTACTTTGAATTAGGCTTTAAATTTGCTGTTCATATTGCACTAGGTAATTATCAGGATATACACAATACTCCTGATGTAATTGTGACAAAAATGACCCATCGTTGGGAGCCTTACCTTGAAGATGAGTTTAGCACTCACACTGGATTCAAAAAGAAAACAGCACTTGACTTGCGAGTTAATTGGCCTATCACCGTCACTTGGGGGAAACTACCAGGCGATTACCAAACACCAATATTTTTTGATCGCAGATTAAAGATAATTGAAGCATTTACTCGTTATTGTTTGAATATAGCTGACTTGAATATGAGATTTAAGGCTGGAGGACAAGCACATAAATCTAGAATTGATAGTGTGTATAGTGCCTTAAAATCACTTGCTGAATACTTAAGAAAAGAGCGCCTAATATGGCAGGATCTAAACGATTACCATTTTGATCAATATAGAGAATGGGAGTTGGAACGTCTAAAAAGGAAAAAACAGACTAAAACTAACCTTACTCGAAAAAGAACCGTCAACAATAAACTACAAGAGATATATCGATTCTATACATGGGCACAAGAGGAAGCATTTCTTATAGAAAATCATATTGGTTGGGGTGTTGATGTTCTGATTAGGTCACAACTTCCAAATCATCAAAAAGATCCTAGCATTTTAATAAAGGATTATAATAAGAATTCACTTTTATTCCCTAAACAATTTACACGTGTCGGAGGTGCATCTCGCGGCAATATTGGTCATGTAGCTACAAATGATGAAGTTAATCGCCTGCGTCAATATTTTAGAGAGAAGAGCGACCCTTATGCAATTGAAAGAAATATATTAATAACTGATCTAGCTGAAGCAGTTGGTTGGCGTAAAGGAAGCATTAACAGCCTGTTAACTACTCAGTTCTCTGATGAATTAATAGAAAGTGTCGATGGTGAATATTTAATTGTAATGCCTATTGATCAAAAATTTGGTTATGAAAAAGAATTTGATGTTCCACTCGCGCTAGCTCTACGGATAAATAATCACATTAATAATGCAAGAGCTTCACGTTTAGAAGATATTGGAGTAGATGAGACAGTTGCACAACATAGTCTGTTTATTAGCACCATAGAAGGAACACCACTTGAAAGCCAAACCATCGTATCTCTTTTTGGAACTGCCTTTAAAGCTTTAGGATGCCCAAAAGGTTCTGGCATCCATTCTCTTAGACGCAAATTCACAAACGATGAAATAGCAATCGAGATAAAAGCAAGAATTGATCATAAGCTACCAACCGATCCAGACTCAGTATTATTACCAGTTTCAAAGAAATTAGGTCAAAACAATCTTCTAAGCCCTCAATTTTATTCTGATGCATCTGCCAGCCTCACTAATGAATCTCCGGCAAGAAAACAGAAGTTAGAAAATCTAAAACTTCGTTCTGACCTAGCTGAAAAAGATAGGGAAATAGCCCGTCTTAATATTTTATTATTAGAGTATCAATGACACTGCTGTGCGAAGCATGGCAGTTAAATGCTAAGATGTTATGCGCATAGAAACAAAGGATCGCAATGCCAACCCACCCAGATGCAATCGGCTACATTAGAGACCTAGGACACTCAGAGGGTATTCCTTGGCTGGAGATGATTTGCGATCTAGCAGCATCTGGAGAAACGTCGCTCAGCCCTACAAGCCTCGAGATTCTTATTCAGCTTTTCACAGAACGCGCAAGCTATCTTCAGCAACCACCTCCTCCAACCGGTGCTGCCTCGGGAGCAGCGGCACCAACCGTCGAGCATCTAGAAACCTTTGGACCGTTCAACGGATTCAAACGGCTAAGTAATACCTTTTCTGTGTCGTTCCCGAAACGAGTAACTATAATTTTCGGGGCCAATGGAAGTGGAAAGTCCAGCCTCTGCGAAGCACTACAGATCCTGGCCTCCAATAATGCTCCACAACGCCCGCTCCATGATGTTCGCGCTACAACGACCACAACGCCTTCTTTTTCATTCAGATTCACATCGGATACCACAAATCAGTCATGGGCATCACCGGCTGCATACGGGTCACACTCAACTGTCCTAAAGTATTTCAATTCTGAGATTGCCAGTCAAAATATTCAGAATTCTGTCCAGCCGGGTCGAATCATTGAGCTTTCCCCGTTCAAATTGGATATTTTCGAGACCGCAAAAGATCACTGCATAGATTTGCGCACCGAGCTTCAAAGAAGGCAGGCCGAGAATACGTCCCTGCTTACAGCAGTTCTCGAGCGAATCCGAACGAAATTCGAAACTTTCGAAGGCACCATTCTTGCCAGCTTGACTAGCCCGACAACGGCAGCATTAGATGCCGAGATTAAACTGGGCAGTGTTTATTCCGAGAAGAGTGGCTTAGATGAGAAACTGAGACGGAAAGCCGAACTCGAGAAGGCAACATCAGAAGAGGGGCTCAAAATCCTCAAGGGCGAAGCTGCTGCCCTGAAAGCACTGCATGGGGAAATTGATCCCATTCTCATTGCATGCGAAAAGCTCATTGAGATCGATCCGGTTGCGCAGGCTAAATCCTTGAAGTCGAAAGAAGACGAGCTCGAAGTTCTCGCTAAAACGCTCATCCCATCAGGTGCAACCCTCGATAAATTGATGGCGCTTATCCGTCCAGCGAACGAGATTTACGGTCTTCACTCCGCAGAGACGACAGATTGCCCCCTCTGCAAACAAGTGCTTCGAGAAAGCGAACTTGAACTCTTTGAGCAATATGCCGCTCTACTAACCGGAAAGCTGGACACGGCCATCACTGATATCCGGAAGCTACTCAAAACGTCAAAGAAACACCTCGAAGTGATAGCCGATTCGGAGCCTGGCGATTGGGCGAAAGATTCAGTTTTAGCTCCAGAGACGGTCGATGCGATCAAGGATGTAGGAAAAGCAGTTCAAAAGCATTTCGTGGTTGGTGGGGAAGTCGATCAAGAATGCAAAGAAGCTGCTTCTCTGATTCAAGGCCTCAGCGATGAGCTTTCAAAGTCATTGATGGAGAAGGAAAAGCTTATTGAAGAGGCAGGAAAGAGCCGTACAGAGCTTCTCAAAAAATTGGTTGAGATTACCACGGAATGCAAAGGTCTACTCTACGCAAAAGAAATTTCGGACAACATCGAATTGCTAAAAGAATGCCGGTGGCGCACGAGGGGCACAGCCTTTTGGGATTCCCGCTTGCCCGACTTTACATCAGTGCTCCGCAAGGTTACTTCAACTGCAAAGAAGGCTCACAAGGAGCTTGTCGTGGGGGATTTCAAAACCCGATTGAATGATGAGTATCTTGCACTCGCCGAGAAGGACATGAGCGCATTCGGCGTCGAGTTGAAGAATGTCGGGGGAGATGGTGCTGTGACCATCGATCATCATGTGGCTGGCCAAAGAATTGAGGCAGTTCTGAGTGAAGGGGAACAACGCATCCATGCTCTTGCTCTATTCTTTGCAGAGCTTGAGACCTGCGAACAGCAGGTTATCGTCTTTGACGATCCGGTTTCTAGTTTTGACTACAATTACATCGGAAACTACTGCAATCGGCTACGCGATTTGATTCAGGCGTACCCCAATCGTCAGATCATTGTACTCACGCACAACTGGGAGTTTTTCGTTCAAATTCAGAAGACTCTGAATAAAGCCCGTTTGAGCAATGATAAGGCTGTGTATGTCTTAGAGAACTGCGTCGCAATCAATGAATACAGCGAGAACATCGTCGATTTGAAGACCGGTATCGACACGATTCTAGCTGTCGCCGGCGAACCGACCAAGCAACAGAAAGAAGTCATGGCCGGCAAGATGCGCCGACTAATCGAAGCAGTAGTAAATACCCACGTATTTAACAAACAGCGGCATCAGTTTAAACAGAAGAACCAGCCGGTCTCGGCCTTCGACGATTTTACAAAAATAGTCCCGCTTCTTGCTACTGAGGCCCAGACGCTAATGGACCTTTTCGAAAAACTGAGCATCACGGAACACGACGATCCGCGAAATGCATACGTCAATACGGACAAGGCAATGTTCGAAACTCGTTTCAATGCAATTAAGGCCATTGAGACAGCAATCGTAAACAGGAAGTAGCACGTCCACCCCGTAGAACACAAAGCTATCCAAGCCCGCATCCTCGCTTACGTACAGGAAATCGGTTGGACCATTGTATTCCGCGAGGAAGCCGAACAGCGTCGCCTTGGAGGCCACCTTCGCGCGTGCCCACCTGGGATGAGACATACGAAGCAGAGTTTGAGATTATAGCGCATAACATGGCGCTGCACCGGGCGCCGACAAGTGGCGCAGGTGAGCTTTTGCGTTAAAAGTGACTGCTGTTGGCCTAACTGAGACTATTTCCCATGACTTAGAAATGTCTGCTATGGGATTTTCCATGGTGTTTACGAATTTTTAGGTTTTGCCTGCCATGTCTCGATTGTGGCCATCTTGAAAAAAACATTGATGCCTTGGCGATGAACTTCTAAATTGACTGTTTCCGAGACATGGCGGACAAAAACAGGAAGAATCACAGATCGCTTAGATTTTTGCTAAGCGGACAATTTTGGTGAAAGTTTGAACCGCCGTTATCGGCCAACTCCTGCCATTCTTATAAGAACATAAAGTGTAATACAGCATATAGGCTAATTTAAAATAGTTCAGTTCTGAACATTTCCTGCTTGTCATATGTTGCTGATTTTATGGCATGAACTTCATTGAAGGAATTTTGTTTTCTATTCGACCCATCAAGTAGGCCATTCGTGCCATCTCATTCGACATGACCACTGTCATTTGATCAACAGAGTGGGTCATTCTTTTTATATCGGGCGTCATTTGTTCAATATTTTCCATTGATCCATTCATTTCACGCATAATATTTTGC
>JAUUZN010000161.1 GCA_030589945.1 Gammaproteobacteria bacterium
ACTGCAAAAATAGAATAAGTGTAAGTCTATTGGGCTCACTTCATCTTGCCCTGATGGAGTGAGTCGATACTGGATCTGAAATTAATCAATATGTTTAATAGTAATCAGTCGTTGTTTAAAAAATGGTTACGCGAGCCCCTTGTGCATTTTCTATTGATAGGGGGAGTGCTATTTTTCCTCTACGGGCTAGAGAATGAAGGCTTTGACGACCAAAGCAAACGCATTGTTTTCACTAAAGACGATATTAGTCGTCTGACCTTGCGCTGGGAAAAAACGCGACAAAGACCTCCCACACAGATTGAACTCAAGGACCTGATCAAACAGCAGATTCGCGAACAAGTCATGTATCGTGAAGCATTAGCCATGGGCCTGGATAAGAACGACAGTATAGTGCGTCGACGCCTGGCGCAGAAAGTCGAGTTTATTACTGCCGATCTTGCTGCACAGGTTGAACCATCCGAGGCAGAGCTGACCAATTACCTTGCTACTCATTCCGAATTATTCGAAATACCAGTCCGAATTAGTTTTGTGCATGTTTATTTTAATACAGATCGACGTGGTGAGCAGACTGAGAAAGATATTCAGAATTTACTGTCAACGCTAACGCAAACCGGTTCAAAAATAGATATTAGTCAATCGGGCGACCCGTTTATGCTGGGTCTAGAGCACACCCAATTGACTGAGTATAATGTGACCCAATTATTCGGTAAGAACTTCGCCAGTAAACTATTTGCCTTGGAAGCTGGTCACTGGCAAGGCCCCATCCAATCGGGTTTTGGCTTACACCTGGTTCGAACAGACAACAAGACAGCGTCCAGCCGACCAGAACTGAAAGCGGTGCGGGTCAAGGTGCGTAACGAATGGATGAATCAACAACGCCGCGTTGTGGATGATGCTTTTTATCAAAGCCTGCGCCAGGGTTACGAGATCGTTATTGACGATGATCGCTTTATTAATCTCGAACAAAAAGACTCGACTGCGAGCACCAAAAAATGACGTGGAGAGTTGTGGTCGGTCTCATCTTATTCTGGTTACTGCAAACATTGTTAATATCAGCATCGTTTGCTGATGAAATGCGACCCGGATACCTGGAACTTAAGGAAAGCAGCCCGAAACTTTTTTCCGTGCTATGGAAAGTGCCAGCTAAAGGCGATAAAAAATTAGCTTTGAATGTAAAACTCCCTCTAGATTGCCAAGATAAAAGCCAAGCGAATACACAATTTATTAACGGTGCTTATATACAGCGTTGGGTTGTGCAGTGTAAGACTGGTTTGGTTGATCAGTCAATTGCTATCTCAGGATTAACAACAACAAACACGGATGTATTAGTGCGGCTGGAATTTACTAATGGCTCATCACAATCCATTTTACTGACACCTTCTAAAAATTCATTTCAGGTTCCTAAGCAAGCTTCTTCCTCACAAGTTATCGGAACTTACACATGGCTGGGCATTACCCATATTCTTATGGGCGTCGATCATTTATTGTTTGTGTTTGCTCTATTGCTTATCGTTACAGGTAAACGACGATTACTTTGGACGATTACTGCGTTTACCATTGCTCATAGTATTACATTGGTAAGTGCTACCCTGGGTTTGGTTTATGTGCCTCAACAACCTGTTGAAGCGGTTATTGCATTAAGTATCTTGTTTCTGGCTGTTGAAATTGTCCATGGTCAACAAGGACGTCCTGGGTTTGCTGCTAGATGGCCCTGGTTAGTCGCATTCGTATTTGGCTTATTACATGGTTTTGGTTTTGCTGGGGCGCTTGCTGAAGTAGGATTGCCCGAACAGGCAATTCCTTTAGCACTGATATTTTTCAATGTCGGTGTGGAATTGGGACAACTGTTTTTTATCGCTATTGCCCTGTTACTCGGATGGATGTTGCACTCTTTTAAACAACCAATATTAATGGTTGGACTTAAAACCTCTATTATTTATTCGATCGGAGGGCTTTCATCATTCTGGTTATTTGAACGTATTAGTTTATTTTACAAATAAGAGAATTGAGAAGCATGTGTGGTCTATAAATGGCTAGCTAGTATAGGAGATAATAGAAGATGAAAAATAAGCTGACATAGTTTTTAGCAATTTGTCTGACACTATTCAGTGTCCAGGTCTTTGGTGCTGTACATCCAAAATTAAAGGCCTTTCACTTAGCAAAGGAAGGTATGGAACGTTTCGTTATTGTACTTCCTCATAAGGTGCTGGGAGAAGATGAAGACTTCAGAGTTGAACTTATTTCAGGAAAGGTGATGCCGACTGATGGCGTAAATCTCATGCGTATTGGGACGAGTATTGCGTCTCATCCACTCAAAGGTTGGGGATATGCTATCATAAAGTGACAGGGAGCGATGTTGTTAGAAGTACCATGATGGCGGCTCCGGTAGGCGAGCAAAAGATAGATAGGTTTGTTCAGGGTGACTCTCTGCATATTCGATATAACAGTCGTCTTCCAATTGTTGTTTATGTACCAAAAGGATATGGCGTTCAATATCGAACTTGGAATGTTAATGTTATACAGCATGCCACAAAGAGATAGTCCACTGTAATTACATTTGATTATTGCTGTTAAGATGTGCTTATATTTTTCCAGTTTATTTAAAGCTAGCTTGAACATATATGGATAACAATTTAACTCTCGTAGACCGTGCTCAGACATATGCAATAAATGCTCATAAACGAATAGATCACCGTCGAAAATACAGCGAGCAACCTTATTCTGTTCATTTAGCCTCAGTCGCTCGTATTGTTTCCTCTGTTACTGAAGATGAAGAAATGATTGCTGCAGCATGGTTACATGATGTAGTCGAAGATACCCCTGCTACACTTTATGACATCGAAACTGCTTTTGGAAAAGAGGTAGCTTTGCTTGTCGAAAATCTAACGGATGTTAGTAAACCAAGTGATGGAAATCGGGCCATACGTAAAGCTATTGATCGACAACATACTGCTACAGGCTCTTCACGTGCAAAAACAGTGAAGCTCGCAGATTTAATTGATAACTTGCAGGATATCTGTAAGCACGATATGCGTTTTGCACAAACTTTCTTAATAGAGATGGGCGCAACGCTAGAAGTTCTAGACGTTGGAAATAAACAGTTACACCAACGTGCCTGGAAAACGTACCACCGTTGCCAGGAAAAACTCAAAGCACAAGATGATGAATTAGTAACCTCGGAAAACGAAATTACCAGTATTCATCGACTAGGAACAAACAACCCGCATCAATTTAAACTTTTTACCGAAGCGTTTAGCGCTCAGGATATTTCAGAACCCGTCAGGTCATTTGATGCATTAAGGTCTAGCGCAGAAATACTCTCTTTAATGGAATTACACGATCTTGATTTTGTCTGCTTGAGAAAATTGGGTGTTATTTGCGGCTATGTGAAACAGGAAGACCTGCATGGAAAGCTATGCGGAGATCATATACGTCCATTTAGGCCGGGACAGACGATAAGTGCTGATAGCTCCTTAGTTGATGTGATTCATATTTTGACATTACAACGATACGGGTTCATTACTATATTAGGTGAAGTGGCAGGTTACTTTTGTCGTAATGATATTAATAAGCCAGTAGTACGTATGTGGTTGTTTGGTATTATCACCTTTATAGAAATGGAGGTGTTAAAAACTATCATAGAACATTTCCCCGATGGATCCTGGAAGCCTGCAATTACTGATGACAGACTTGAACTTGCGCTAAATTTACAAAACGAACGTGAGCGACGTGGTCAGCAATGTGAATTATTAGATTGCCTACAGTTTCCAGACAAAATAAAAATTCTGATCAGTAAAAAGGAAACACTGGAATCTCTTGGGTTTGATTCGCGTAGAAATGCTAAAAAAGTCATTAAAGAAATTGAATCACTAAGAAATAATCTTTCACATGCTCAGGATATTGTTACTTATGACTGGGCTCAGATAGTACGCATTACGCAAAGGCTTCAAGAATCTATTCGATTTTGAAAACATAGATGTTGAATGCGATTCCATTAGGATTTAGGCAGTAGCCAAAAAAATATTAATGAAAATTGATTAATAAATGTATTAATTATCGAGAAAAAATAAATATGATTAGTAGGTTAAACCTTCTTGTTATTCTTTTTTTGACTTTAACGGGTTGCGTCTCTCTTCCTGATAACTCTAATCGAACAGAAACATATGCAATTACAGATATCCAGGAAACCAAACTTGGTAAAGGTTTATATAAATTTCGTGACCAAGGAGTCACTAAAGATGGATTTATCTTATTAGAGGATGGAATCGATGCCTTTGTGGCTAGAATGGCTCTCATTGATATGGCAGAAAAAAGCCTGGATGTTCAGTACTA
Organism: Gammaproteobacteria bacterium; assembly: GCA_030589945.1. Taxonomy (GTDB): domain Bacteria; phylum Pseudomonadota; class Gammaproteobacteria; order Enterobacterales. The sequence continues at coordinate 4,333 of JAUUZN010000161.1, forward strand.
TCTTTATCACAATGATTTAATTGGAGGGCTCTTTACGGCACAATTGTTACGGGCTGCTGATCGTGGAGTACGTGTAAGGATCCTGGTTGATGATATGGATATGGCTGATAGAGATATAGGCATCATCACATTTGATGATCACCCAAACATCGAAATACGAATATTCAATCCCTTTAATCGGAGTATTAGTCGAATTCCTCAATTTGTTACCGGCTTGGGGACTATTACAAGGCGTATGCATAACAAGTCGCTTACTGTTGATAATGTTGCCGCCATACTCGGAGGTAGAAATATTGGTGATGCCTATTTTAGCGCTGACCCGACGATAGAATTTACAGACCTTGATGTACTTGCTATCGGTGATGTTGTGAAAAATGTTTCAAGCTCATTTGATTTGTATTGGAATAGTGAGTTAGCTTTTCCGGCGAAAACCATAATTGATGTCCCCCTGACTGAAATAGATGCAAATAGCATTAACCGTAAATTGTACGAGTTTTTAGAAGAGCATGGAGATTCTGATTATATTCGTGCACAAAGAACATCCATACTAGCAAAAAATATCCGTGAAAATAACGTTAATTTCATTCTTGGTGATGCAGTCATTGTTGTTGATCATCCGGATAAAATCACGAGTTCTCGCGATGCTAATGAATTGCATCTTTTACCACAATTAGAACCGTATTTTAAAAACTTAAAAAAAGAATTGATCATTATTACACCGTATTTTATACCGGGTGATGAGGGTGTTGAATTTTTAAAAGACTTGGTGGATAGGGGTATTGGTGTACGTATACTGACAAATTCACTTTCATCAAATGACGTTGGTATCGTACATGCTGGCTATTCTAAATATCGAAAAGCTTTACTTAAATCAGGCATAAAGCTCTACGAAATGAATAAGAAATTACCTCGAAAAGAGAAAAAAACAATTGGCAATTCATCAACGGCTAGCCTGCATGCCAAGGCCTTTGTACTTGATCGTGACAAAGTCTTTATTGGTTCATTGAATCTTGATCCTCGATCTTTTTATGAAAATACAGAAATCGGTTTGGTTCTTAACTCTCCTGAAGTGGCAAGTATGATGATTGAATCAATCGAAGCAGACAATGGACATAATTCGTTTCGCCTGGAGCTACATACAAATAAAAATGGCGATGAGCAGATTCTTTGGCATGGTTATGAAAATGGTGAACCAGTTACATTTGATCATGACCCTTATACAAGTTTTTGGCGAAGACTAAGTATCAAACTTATGGGGCTTTTACCCATCGAATCGCAACTTTGATTAATGGACGTAGATCCTAATGTAGGTGATGAACTCTATCCAATACTCGTATGGTAATCATAGAGAATTTTAATCAAGTATTTTCCAATTAACAAATGAGTCTGAAACAACCCAAATCATTCAAGCGGTTTTATCTTGTTTGAAAATCAAACAAAATAGCTTTTGTCGTGCTTTTTGCAGATAGTCAGCAGCCTTATTATCACTCATTTGTAATGCATATTCATTTAATATTTCTAGAGAGATTTCTGGCTTTAAATATTGCTCTACATCTGGCAAGGATTTTAACTTTTCAAATGGCGTCATTACGTTCTTGTAAGGATAGACTTTTTGCTGTTTTCCTTTGGCATTGGTGATGGTCTCTGCAAAGAAACAGGGACGGTGATAATTGATGTAAGGATTTAAATAGGTGCGATTAAATTTATTGATTTCAGGAGCCCATTTTTGTGGGATATGCGTGTAACCAAATACCTTTCTGACAACGGATGCATTTTTACTTTCAGCCAGTGCATTATCATTTGAATGTCTTGACCTTGATTTGGTGAATTCAATGTGAAGTTTTTGCAATAACTTGACGACGTGTTGATTAATATATTCAGAGCCATTGTCACTATGGAATCCCAATATAGCGAAAGGAAATGAATCGAGCATTTGTTCCAGTGCAGGCATTAAATAGTGTTCACTGATTCTTTCTACTGAACAAACAATTTCAAACTGTGTGACTTCGTCTACAGCATTGATGTGGTATAC
>JAUUZN010000088.1 GCA_030589945.1 Gammaproteobacteria bacterium
AATATTATCTTAAGAACAATTGTTCTATATCAATATTTTATGTGACGATTTTTTAATTGCTGACATTTAAATTTACCCTTTGATAGGCTCTGACGTAATCTATAAAGAGTGAGCAAACAATGAAAACGATCATAGAACCTTTTCGAATGAAATCGGTAGAACCTTTAACCTTGACCACAGAATCAGAGCGCGAAATCTATCTCAAGGAAGCCAATTATAATCTTTTCGCTTTAAAATCAGACCATGTATTAATTGATCTATTAACAGACTCAGGCACTTCGGCAATGAGTACCAAACAATGGGCTGGGATTCAATTAGGTGATGAAAGCTATGCAGGTTCTCCTTCCTATTATCGATTTGAAAAAGCTGTTAAAGAACTGGCTCCCTTCAAACATATTATACCTACCCATCAGGGTCGGGCAGCGGAAAAAATATTATTTTCAATATTAGAGAACAAAAATAAAGTAATTCCCAACAATACTCACTTTGATACTACTCGTGCCAATATAGAATCCTGCCAAATTGAAGCCTTAGATCTGGTTAGGAAAGAAGGTCTTGACCCAGAATTAATTCACCCGTTTAAGGGCAATATCGATCTGGATAAACTTCGCAACTTGCTAGAAACACGTGGTGATGACGTTCCTCTGGTGATGTTAACTATCACCAATAATTCTGGAGGGGGTCAACCGGTGTCAATGGCCAATATCAGAGCGACCAAGGCATTATGTGACGAATTTGGAAAACTTCTTTTTTTGGATGCTTGTCGTTTTGCTGAAAATGCCTATTTTATTAAATTACGTGAGCAAGGATATGCTGATAAAATGCCGAAAGAAATAGTTCAGGAAATCTTTAGTTATGCAGATGGTATGACCATGAGTGCCAAAAAAGACGCCTTAGTCAATATGGGTGGTTGGTTGGCGATGAATGATGATGACTTGGCCATGAAAGCTCGGAATGTGTTAATTCTAACAGAAGGGTTTCCTACCTACGGCGGTCTCTCTGGTCGTGATTTAGATGCTATTGCAGTAGGCCTTGAGGAGATTGTGGATGAGGATTACCTAAGTTACCGACTAGCCTCAACAGCTTATCTTGGTAACGCTCTGGATAAATTAGGTATTCCTATCATGAAGCCTGTTGGCGGCCACGCTGTCTATATTGATGCCAGGCGGATGTTGCCACACCTTGCTCCTCTTGAATATCCCGGTCAAGCTTTAGCCATAGAGATGTATCGTCTTGGTGGTATCCGTGCTTGTGAAATTGGTACTGTTATGTTTGGTCGTCAGGCAGATGGTTCCGAGCAAGCCGCAGCTATGGATCTCGTTAGACTGGCGATACCCCGTCGAGTTTACACTCAAAGTCACATGGATTATTGTATTGAATGTTTAGCAGAATTGAATAGCAACAAAGATAAACTGAAAGCAATTAAAATCACATGGGAGCCTAGCATGTTACGTCACTTTACTGCCCACTTTAGTCTTATTGAGTAATGGGTTGCTGACTATTTACCATTCCCTCTAATTGTAAATAATAACCATTACAAAATTCATATTTTTCTTGTAATAATTGTTCATCAAAGGGAGTTTTAAGTTTATCCCCAATCCTTTTGGAAAATTGCCTCACAGCTTCAAGAGTATCTTCCTGTCCGATGGGTACCAATCGTAAAATATCAATTCCGAGGTCCTCAATTTCATCGAGGTGATTATAAAGATTATTAACTTTAGCAGATTGAATTTGAATACCATTGATTTGAGAAAAACTTTGATCTTCTTGAGTTTTTACTAAGATCCCTTGTTCATCATCAAGGCATTTAAACTGACAATTGTCCTTAGCTAATCGGTGGTGTCTTGCTGTAAAACAGCGTGCAGAATAAGCCAAGGGCAGACGACCAAACACCTGATATTCCAACTCAACGTCTTGATTTTTTGCCTTAAAAATCATGGGTAATAAATCTTCCTTACCCAATTCGACAGGAATACACCAACGACTCATACCAATTTCATTAAATAACTTTAAGCTACTATTGTTATAGATGTTAATAGCGCTACCAGCTACGAATTTATTATTATTTTCTGAGGCAACCTGAACGGCTGCCATATCGTTTGCTTCGATAAGATAATCATGTTGTTTAGAAATTTTTGTCAAAATACTTAATTCAGACTCAGCTTCTATTAATATTAAAGTTGATAAGACAACCTCTTTTCCTGCTTCGGATAACATGGCAGCTATCTCTAACCAATCCTTTAGTTTCAATGAGCGTCGTTTGGAGCAAATAGTTTCGCCCAGATAAACGATATCAACTGAAGTTTCTGCTAGAGCCTTATAAAATTTTCTATAGTTTTCAGCTGACCAAAAATAAGGCACAGCAGCAACAGATATTTTCATGGTATTTCCTTATTGCCAACTACTTTATTGCCAACTACGGTCATAGGCACCGATGGTGGTTTGCTTTCCTTCAGCAAGAGTCGCAAGATCGTCTTGATGGTGTTGAGATGCCTTCAACCCCTTCTCAGCCTTATCAATTGCCTCACGCCAAGCTTTGGTCACCTTAGCCACATAAGCAGGACTTCTTTGTCTACCTTCGATTTTTATTGCCGCTACCTTTGCCTTAAATAGTTCTGGTAAGATGTCCATGGTATTAAGACTAGTTGGTTCCTCAAGTGCATGTTCAACTTTTCCATTGACCTTAAAACGTCCCTTACAAAGAGTCGGATAACCAGCATTTTCATTTTTACCAAAACGATCAATCAACAACCCATTCAACCTAGATTCTAAAACATCACCATTATTTTGCCACTCAACATAGGCCGCTGGAGAACAAACACCTTGAGTATTGGGCGATTCGCCTGTCATGTAAGATGAGAGATAACAACGACCTTCTGCCATAATGCAGAGACTTCCATATCCAAAAACTTCTATTTCCACTGGTGATGTTTTAGCAAGTTTTGCCACTTGCGCCAAGGACAATACTCGTGGGAGAACGGCCCTTCGAATTGCAAAGTGTTGATGATAAAAATTTAAGGATTGTAAATTAGTCGCCGAGGCCTGGACAGATAAATGAATTGGAAAATCGTCAGAGCGCTGGCGAATATAATCCATCACTCCAATATCTGCTACTATGAGTGTATCAATTCCAAGTTCCATAACTTGGTCAACAGAATAGGTCCAGATTTTCCACTTGACCTCTCTTGGATAGGTGTTAATCGCACAATAGACTTTGCAGCCTCTAGCATGGGCATATTTAATAGCCTTAGTAAGTTGTTTATCTGAAAAGTTCAGGCCTGAAAAATGTCGAGCGTTGGTTTCATTTTTTAGACCAATATAGACAGCAGTAGCACCATTCTCCACAGCCCTTACTAAAGATTGATAATTACCCGCGGGGCAAACTAACTCCATTCCTATTCCTTTATGAAAGTTCCTTAATAAATAATTATCCGCAAGCCCCTATCTGGCCACATGAAGTACAAAAATCACAACCGTCTCGTCGTATGACAGAAGCGTTTAAACATTCAGCACAAATCTTGCCTGCTACAACTAAATTTTCAACATTAGTCTTTTCATAAGTGGGTTCTTTTGCTGGCATCATACCCATGGGATTTACAGGAAAACCTTGCTCATCCAATACACCCAACATCTTATAACGATGGATCAATAAACGAGCTACATAGGCAATAGTTGATGGTTGTAGGGCCTGTTTCTCAGAACCAGGAACATTGGCAAAGAAGTCTCCTTGGGCTTCAGGAAAGTCTTTTAATCCCCGTAGTTTTTTACCTATCCAAGCAGCATCTAGAACGCGCATATCAAAACTAAGCGATTTTGTAATACCATTAAAATCAAGCGGATAAGTACCAGAAAGCCAAACACTATAGGGGCGATGACTGCCATCTGGAAGTACGCACTCTTTTACAAACATCGCAATGTCATCACCAGTAGTTGCATTATTGATGTCTACGGTCCACGACAGGGTACCTTCGGTGCCTGATTTAGGCTCTTTAAGACTGAACATGGCATCAACTAATGGTGTCTTGGCATGGGGCTGATCAAACACAGCGAGTTCCATACATCGATAACGAATCAAACGTGCTAAAGCAGCAACGTTACCCGGAACAGTAATCATCTCACCCTCTGGCGGCATGTTCATGCTAAAAGGATTTCCAGATGTTTTACAAAGAGAATCCAATTTTACTTTTAGCCACAAATGATCTCTGGCTCGCATGTCCATTGAAAGGGTTTTGGCTAGGGCAGCTAACCCCCTCGGTTGCTCGGCACCATTTACCCAAACCTCAAAAGTCGTTTTATCATCGCTTTCAGTATGTCCAATAAATACAGCAAAACGTTGTTGAATATTTTCAACCATATAGGACATTCCTGGACTACCGGCTTTAAATTGTGGTCTATGGGGCCAACGTAATGATGCTAATGCAACTTCAGGTGTTGTGGAAATTTGAAGCTTTCGATCTGGACTTGACTGGTCTAACTGCTGAGTATTTTGTTCAGGTGTTTCAAGGGAAAGAACACTACCCAAGATGTTATTAGGACGATAGGTTGTTATGCCCTTAAGTCCGTATTTCCAAGCATCTAGATAAATATTTTTAAATTGAGAAAAAGGGCAATTCTCTGGAACGTTCACCGTTTTACTAATACTGGCATCGATGAATGGTTGTATTGTAGCTTGCATCAACAGATGATCTCGTGCACTTATATCAAGAGCTGAAACAAAGGCTGGTGGTAAATTTTCGCGATCATAACCCAACTTGCAGTAGAGCCTGTAGGCATGATCTTCAACCCGATAATCACGAGTCGACCCATCTGCCAGACGTTTCTTACGAGTGTAAAACCATGAAAATGCGGGCTCAATTCCATTAGAACAATTATCAGCAAAGGCTAATGATATTGTTCCAGTTGGAGCGATAGAAATTAAATGGGAATTCCTGATGCCATATTTTTTAATGTCTTGCTGAATAGTTTCAGGTAAGCCTTGTACGAACTTACTTTGCAAATACTTATCAACATCAAGTTTTGGAAAAGCACCTTTTTCTTTGGCGATTTCAATAGAACTAATATAGGCGGTATCACGCATTAAACAGGTGATTTTTCTTGCAAAGTTTCGACCTTCATCACTATCGTAGCGAAGACCTAATTCAATTAAGGTGTCACCTAAGCCTGTGTAACCCAAACCAATTCGTCGTTTATCCTGTGCTTCTTTCTGTTGAAGTTTAAGTGGCCAAGAACTGACATCCAATACATTATCCAACATTCTTACTGATTGTGATATTGTCCAACTGAAGGCTCTAAAATCAAAATTAGCGTTTTGGGTAAAAGGTTCTAGTACATACTTTGTTAAATTAATTGAACCAAGACAACAACAACCATAATCTGGTATTGGTACTTCACCACAAGGATTGGTTGCTTCAATGGTTTCACAATAATAGAGATTATTATCCTTATTTATATTATCGATAAAAAGTACACCAGGTTCAGCAGCCTTGTAGGTACTTTCCATGATTAAATTCCATAATTCACTGGGATTTATTTTTTTATAAACCCAGAGGCCATCATCTCTTTCATAGACGTCATCGGCATTGGAGTTAATATTTCCTGGCTGTTCTTTATGCACTAATTCAAATAATTCCTGCCTATCTAAAGCCTGCATAAAAGCATCGGTAATACCAACACTAATATTAAAGTTACTGAGAGTTGAAGCTGTTTGTTTGACTGAGATAAATTCCATTATATCAGGATGATCAATACGCAAGACGCCCATCTGAGCACCACGACGTGAACCAGCAGATTCGACCGTAGAACAACTTTGATCAAACAGGTGCATATAACTAACAGGACCAGAAGCATAACTTTGAGTACCCTTGACTAAAGCTCCCTTGGGTCGAATGGATGAGAAATCATAACCTACACCTCCACCACGACGCATAGTTTCAGCGGCATGATTAAGAGCAGTATAGATACTTGCCTTGCCAGCAGATTTTGATGAAATACTGTCTCCCACCGGTTGCACAAAACAATTAATCAAGGTGGCGTTTTTTATACTCGTTCCAGCAGCTGAATTAATTCTTCCACCGGGAATAAAACCTGACTTTAGAGCTTTAAGAAAAAGCGTTTCATAATCATCTGGATTTAATTCATTAGCAGCGAGAGCTTTTGCTACTCTAATTCTAATAGCCTCTACCATAGCGCTACCACTGAGTGATTTTTCTGCTCCCTTGGCATATTTTTCTGTCAATACATCAAGGCAAACTTCTTGGAAATCAAGAGAATCATTGTTGACTCCCTTTGGAAATATATTGGTATTTGTATGTGTCATAAACGCCCCTTCACAATTAAGTTTGTGATATTTTTATAAGAGATTGCGTTGATTTAAGTTTGAGGTTATCTGGGATAAGCTCTAGCTAGGAGAGGTTAATGTAACGAGTCTACTTTAGAGTGTAAACTACATATGTACAATATCTTGATCTAGATCACTATATGTTGTGGTATTTTAACTCAGACTCGGGCTAACGATTCAAGCGCTCAATAATATTCGTTTTCATAACAACCGCTAAACCATCAAAAGTACTCAGAACATAGGTATCATCATCTTCACTAAGAACGATTCCTGGCGGATGACTATGCTGAAACTGGCTAGTATGTATCTGATTAACCATCAACGTTTCATTATCGATGCATACCACCACACCAAATCGTCCACAGGCTCTAGAAATTCGATTAATTTCACCAGACTTCATATTCCAACTAACACGTCTGTCATCAAGACTGATTTTTGGCCAATAATCTGGAGCATTTGATTTACTTTTAAACTCAGATTGTGGTTTTGAATTTCCATAGAGTGTATCGAAATTATCCAGTAACTGGTCAAGATGTTTTGGGACCAGTACTTTAAATTTAGCGACTAAAGTTTCCCAATTTTCATCATCTGCGACGGTTACTTTTTGCTGAAAAATAATGTCACCCTGGTCAAATTGTTCTGATAATTTATGGAATGTGATACCCGCGCATTCAGGGTAGTTTTTGATTATCCAGATCAACGGCGTTACGCCGCGACCTTTAGGTAACAAGGTAGGATGCACATTGATGGTTTTAAGTGTTTTGTCGACAGGAATCAACCAGGGATATTCAGCAGAAAAGAGACATTCCACACCCTGCTCTCTTAAGGAAGTGATATCTTCTCGAGTGGGACGTTTTGATGAGATCTGAATACCATCATCATGAGCATATTTTAATAGTTTTTGATTATAAGGATTCTCATCACCGATAAATATAGAGACGACCTGATGTCCATGTCTCTTAAAAACATCAATACAACTGAGATACCAATCACCACCAAAAAATGCAACTTTCATTGTGCTAACACCTTTAAATTATTCACCTTTAAGTTATTCACCTTTAAGTTCTGCCATCTTTAAAATCAGCCAAACTCATCCATGATGTTTTTCAGTTTTTTCTCTGAGACACTTTTTTTTGTTCCAAGCTGTTGTGCAAATAAAGAAATATGAAATTCTTCCATCAACCATCTTAGTTCTATTAATTGCTTATGCTTCTCTAACTGTGGCGCTATGGTTTGTTCTAAATGCTTAAATTTATTCCACCATTTTATCCAAATAGTTTGACGTTGTTCTTCCATGTGTGGATTTTGCTCTGCCCTATCATAACGTATCTGCAGTCCTTTTAGGTAACGTGGTAATTCATGCAATTGAGTCCAGCCGGTCTGGCTTAAGAAACCACGAAAAATGAGGCCATGAAGACGCTCTAAAATATTATTTTTAAACTCTGGCGCTTTGAGTTTTGATAAATCTTCAAAGCTAACTGAACGTTTTTTATTTGATTTCTTACTAGACAGTTTATTAATATTGTCATTCAAAAGAGAGCGTAAATTTTCTGCCTGATGAAATACCTCAAGTACCAGTTTGATGTGTTCTGTTATCTCTGGCAACAATGATTTTTTGATAGATTGCTGTAACTGAGAAAATTGCTCTTTGGTATCATAGCTCAGGGCCTGTTGTTGTATAACATCATCACAAACCAGTAAATAAAGATCCTGATACAGATCCATCGATTCTGTCTGTTGATAAATATGACCATAATAATCAACATTCATTTCCTCTGAATCTTCAGAAACGGATGTAGGATCTAAAGAAAAATACAACAATTCAGATTTACTAAGCTCTGGTAGATACCTTTTTAAATCAGTATGGGATTTCTTAGATTGGTTCAATAACAAGCGCTTTAATCCATCTGCAGTGCTTAGTTCTGCCTGATGTATGTTGTCAAAGGTACGAATTGTCACCTCTTTATCAACCAATGATAGACCTTGATATAAGAGTAGTCCTAAGTTGTTATCGGATGATGACACCTTAAAGCCATCTTCAGGGTATTCATCAAAGGTCTTTAATTCAACATCGTCAACAGCATCTACGAGAAAGTCCAAAGCTTGTTTTGAAAATTTATTTTGCAAGTCCTGATAGTTGCGACCTGCCTCGATGACGTGTTCTGAATCCATTTTGGTCAGTATAAAATAGGGTTTAAGATTATCTGCAAGTAGCTCTCTGTTAAAATCGCTTTCAACAATATTTATCCCCGACATATTTTTCAATATTGAGGACAACTGTTCCAGCAAACTGCCACCTTTAGTTCGTGTTTGATGTTGACTAATTCCCTCAATGACTGCCTTCGCATAATCGGGGACGGGAACAAATTTTTTACGGATGGCCTTAGGCAAACCTCTTATTAAGGCAATGATTTTTTCTTCGAGCATGCCGGGTACTAACCAAGCAAAATCATCCTCAATAAATTGATTGATAAAGCCTATGGGTAAAATAATGTGCAAACCATCATCAACAGCGCCCGGCTCAAAGTGATACGCCACCTGCAACTCTAAATGATTAATGTGAATTGTTTCTGGATAGGATGAACGGTCAATATCTTCAGCATCATCCTTAATGAGATCATCCATTGATAACTGTAAGTTTTCTTGTTGCTTTTCAGAGAGCTTATGATACCAATGCTCAAATGCCTGCCCGTTGTTGATCTTAGCGGGAATACGTTGTTCATAAAATCCTCTCAGGTAATCCTGCTCTATCAAGATATCTCTTCGTCTTGCCCGATGTTCTAAAGCTTCCACCTGTTCGAGTAATTGTCGATTGTGCAGTAACGCGGATGCGCGGGTATCAAAGTCATGTTCAATCAATGCATGTTGAATGAATAAATCATAAGCACTTTGAGCATCATTTTGCGCCAGTGGTTTAGGTCGATTGGCGATGATGATCAACCCGTATAAAGAGATATTCTCTTTGACCATGGCTCTTGCTGCTTTTCTGGACCAATAAGGATCTGAAAACTGATGCTTCAGTAAATTTGGAATCATTGATTCAAGCCAGGCGGGATCAATTTTAGCTAATTGCCGACCATAAAGCTTATGAGTCTCAACCAGTTCTCCCGCCAACAACCATTTCATGCTGCGACTTGATTGCTGATTATTCTTTTTTGATTGGCTTTGGCTATTATTTTGCAGAGCAGCTTGCTGCTCATCTTGCTGAGCACGAGATTTCTTCTTTTGAAATAATCCTGAACCGGGAAAAATATTGAATCGATTTTGACGCGTACTTTGGTAATCACCATCAACAGTTTTTTCACCAATTTGGCTCACTAGTCCACTCAGCACCGCTTGATGTAGAACCTCATAGTTTGTCTGTCGCTCATTGATGACCACTTTTTGATCCGTCATCAAACGTTTTAACTGACCGTAGATTTCTCGCCACTCTCGCATTCGATTGAAATTGATAAACTCTTTAATACATACCTTGCGTAATTGATTCCAGGACTTGTCTTTTTTTGCATCTGAAAAATAATTCCAAAGATTAAGTATTGCTACGAAGTCAGAATCTTGATCGGCAAAGCGGCGATGTTTTTCATCAGCCTGTTGTTGCCTTTCAATGGGGCGTTCACGTGGGTCGGGCAAGCTCATGGCTGATGTAATAATGAGCATTTCATTAAGACAGTCGAGCTCAATCCCCGCAACTAAGATTCGACCCAACTTAGGATCAACGGGTAACACTGCCAACCTACGACCTAGTTTTGTAATTTTTCGTGAGGCTGTCATTGCACCCAATTCCTGCAATAACTTATAGCCATCACCAATCACTTTTTGTTCCGGTGGGTCGAGGAAATTAAAGTCCTCCACTGCGCCTAAATCAAGCATTGCCATCTGTAGGATCACCGAAGCCAAATTAGTGCGCTTAATCTCAGGATCTGTAAACTCGCCACGCCCTAAAAAGTCATCTTCACTGTACAGACGAATACAAATACCATCGGCAATACGACCACAGCGGCCTTGTCGTTGATTTGCGCTCGCTCTGGATATAGATTCTATGGGTAGACGTTGCACCTTACTGCGAACGCTGTAACGACTAATACGCGCAAGCCCTGAATCGATGACATAGTGAATACCGGGAACCGTTAACGATGTCTCCGCAATATTGGTTGCTAGGACAATTCGTGTTCGGTATTGACTATTGGCTCGACCACTTTTATTTCGAGAAAAGATCTTCATCTGATCCTTATGTGCAAGCCGCGCATAAAGAGGCAACACTTCGGCTGAATTATCCAGACGACGTATTAAATAGTCTGCACAATTTCGTATATCGCGCTCCCCTGGCAAGAACACCAAAATATCGCCATCACCTTCCATCATCAGTTCTTCCGCAGCTTGAAAAATGGCCTGCTCAGTCGTCAGCGCTTCTGCTCCAGCGTTCTGCGTATCGGGTGTATTGGGTGTGTCGAATGTGTCGCTAGAGTCTTCAATGAGTGGTAGGTATCGTGTCTCAACAGGAAATGTACGCCCAGAAACTTCAATGATTGGTGCATTATGGTAATAATCTGAAAATCGGCCGGGATCGATGGTTGCTGAAGTAATAATAACTTTAAGGTCAGCTCGTTTGACAAGAACCTGATGGAGAATGCCAAGGATGAAGTCAATATTGAGGCTACGCTCATGAGCTTCATCGATAATTAAGGTATCGTATTTTCTAAGCAATGGATCACGGTGTAATTCGTTCAACAAAATGCCATCGGTCATTAATTTAATCAGACCTTTGGCAGAACTTCGATCATCAAAACGAACCTGGTAACCCACCTCTTCACCCAGTTTTACATTGAGTTCTTCGGCAATTCGTTCGGCTACGGTTCTAGCGGCAAGTCTTCTTGGTTGGGTATGACCTATTTGACCTTGAGTACCACGACCCATTGCCAGACAGATTTTTGGTAATTGTGTTGTTTTACCAGAACCGGTTTCACCGGCAACGATTACAACCTGATTGTTCTCAATTGCCTCAGTAATTTCTTCAACGTGAGAAGAAATCGGCAATTGTTCAGGAAAATCAAGCTGTAATCCTATGGGTGTAGACATTGATTCCTTTTTATTACTAATCTATTAACCGCTTAGTTGGCAGATAACAAGGCCGTAATTTGAGGTTTAATGTGAGCTTTCTTCGCAAAACACTGGCTCATATAATCTTCAACC
>JAUUZN010000062.1 GCA_030589945.1 Gammaproteobacteria bacterium
CCTTTTCTTATAAAGAACAACACAGATACCATTCATTCAATTATTCATTTAACCAATCAATAGCCTCTTTTTCGACTCTAAAGACAAAGATCTCAAATTGGTCTTTTTCCTCACGAAATGCACCATATTGTCGCATTTCACCAAAAGATAAATCGTCAAAAGTTAATAGTGCCAATTTGATTTTCATATTGAACTTAGCCTTACTGTAATCAGATATCTTCATCAGTTCAGATGCTGCAATATCAAATTCTATATTACGCAGATCCCAAAGGCGTTTAGAGGAAGGATGGTTATCTGCAGTTTCATCGATTAATTGGATAATATCTTCATAACGTGGTGATTTATGAAAAACTCCGAAAGTAATTCCATCTCGCGAACTGATTGTGTAGATATTTGACATATATTGATAATATGCCTCAACCGTAGAAAGAACAATTATTTATTCAATATTATACTAATTGCTTGCTTGTTCTGTGAGTAAGTTGCTCAGAAACTCTCAAAGTATTCACGTAGCAGCGCCTACATCTCTCAGCCTTCCTATAAAGATATGCGCATAATATATATTATGTTAAATAGGATGCTTATCTGTGATTATCACAATGAACATCTTCCTTAGTTAGAAAAGGGAGTTAGTAGGATGTTAATCTTGGATCTTAACCCCTGCTATTGAATTAAGTAGATAGAGTCCGAGAAATAGTAAGATTGCTCCAGGAAGGAAAATTAGGTTACTTTCTGTAATTCCAGCAACGATATAACAAATAATACAAATCATTCCGTTGAATAATGCATAAGGTAATTGAGTCTTAACATGAGCCAACTGGTCACACCCTGCCCCTGATGAAGATAAGATGGTGGTATCAGATATTGGTGAACAATGGTCACCAAACATACCTCCAGACAATACTGCACCAATACTCACGTACATGGGCGCATCAAGTGCGCTACACACTGCAATCGTTAATGGCATCATTATCGCGTAGGTTCCCCAGGATGAACCTGTTGCAAATGAAATTGTAGCGGCAATGATGAAAGTCATCACCGGCACCAAATATGGAGCAAATACACCTTCTGTTATTGATATGACATATTGAGACATGCCCAATTGATTTCCTATGGAAGATAAAGTCCATGCAAAGACTAAAATGATCAATACATTCGTCATTTTACTCACTCCAACAAAATAGATGGCCATGCTTTCTTTAAAACTTTTTACTCCATAGAACATCATTAAAGCAATTAGAGTCATTGCTGAGTAGAAATAAGCACTGGACAAGGCACCTCGAAAAGCAAGTGATGGTACAGATTTAAGAGGGAAACCTAGTGGTACCAGTAAATAGAAAAGTATACTAACCATAACAAGTAATGGTAGCCATACAAACAGTGCTTTTGCTTTAGGGTGTGAAACCGGATTTACATCGTTGCTTGTAACCTGATTATGAATATTGGCAGCATTTTGAGCTTCTTTTTCAGCGACGGCCATAGGTCCAAATTCATATCCAGAATACGCCACCATGGGTACTAATAGAATGGCAAATATCGAATAAAACTGAAAGGGTATGGCATGAATGAATACATTAAATGCAGATTCAGACATCCCTATTTCTATGTATTGTTGCTCTATAAGCCCCATGGCGTATACACCCCAGCCAATGAAGGGTACCAATACGGCCACGGGTGATGAGGTTGTATCAACAATCCAAGCTAACTTAACTCTCGATATTTTAAGTTTGTCCATAACAGGACGAAATATCGGTCCAACGATCAATGGAGTTCCTAAATCAGAGAAGAAAATAGCGATACCCGTTAACCAGGTAGCAATTTGTGCTTTAAATCGAGTCGTGATGATATGTGCCATATTTTCAGCAAAGGCAGTTGCCCCGCCCGACCGATCGATTAATGCAACAAACCCACCAATGAAACACATCAATATTAAAATACCAGCGTTGCTGGATGAAATCATTTGAGGCACCACATAGTCTGACACCATAAGACTTAATGTCATGATTGGACTAAAGCCGTTCAATATGAAAACACCACAAAAAACACCCATGAACAATCCAATAATGACATTTTTAGCCCATACAGAGATCACTAAAGTCAGGAGAATGGGGATGATGGAAATAAAGCCGTAGTTTATGGATTCCAAGAGATGCCTCTATGAATAAATGATGCTTATTATGTCGTTTATTCTAATAGTACCTTATCGAGAATGATATGAAGATCCTTTTCCCAGCGTGTAAATATATTACTCAGTTCTGGATCTGGGTAAAGCTTCGCAAGAAACTGGGGATTAGCGCTAACAAGTAGTGTTTGTCCATTTTCTGCAAATATAGATATTTGTATCGGCAAATATGGAACTAATTCTGGATGGTTTTTAGATAGTTGCTCTATTTCTTTTAATTTTCCGAAAAAGACAATCCGATATTTATCTGTTTTGTAGCCCATTTTCGTGAGGCCAATATCTACTCGTTGTACCCGTGAAACAGTATAGCCCTGCTCCGTAATAGCATTTTGCAAAACAAGCATGGTTTCTGGAAATGAAATCTTGGAACGAACCATAAAGAGATCCTGAGCTGAGACCGCTGAGACACTTATAAATAGAACAAAGGCTAATGCTAACCGTTTTATTTTAATCACAATGTCGCATCCTCTAGTAATTCTTCGTAAATATTACGTAATTCAACACAGGAGTCATTTAAAGCATCATTATTAAACAAAGCACTAATCGCCAAAGGATTGGCTGCCAGAATTGAAACGCCCTCTTCTGTTTCAATAACCGTTATACGACAAGGAAGAAACATTCCAATACGCGGGTCGATGGCAAGCGAGTCAAAAAGAAATTTAAAATTACAGAAATAGACTATAACTTGCTTTTTGTTTTCTTGACCTTCGGGCACGAGTCCTTCGTTTAGGTACTGGGTTCTAATGATACGGAAGTTTCGACCCGTAATGGCGTTCTTTAGTGAATTAACTGTTTCTTCAAGGCTGTAGTCAGAATCGTAACGTATTATCGGTGACTGATTGAGGTGTATTAGATCAACTCTTTCTTTTTCGAGGCTACGAATATAGGCGACCAGATCGTTTATGTCAGACCTTGTTAGACCTTTGTCAAGAAAGGATATCATTGGCGTAGATTCACGGCCGTTTATCAAGATATCTCTGATCATGGTGTCAGTAGCCGCTGCTAAAAATCCTGAATTAGCAATTGCTGGGGCCATGATTGGTAAGTTACGTTCTCTAGAAAATGTGACTCCGGTACCTTTACTGCCCTGTCCTTTTTGACCATGACATACCTTGCAATGTGTCAGATACAATTGCGAACCTTTAATAGTGTCCCCAACGATGTTCATTTTGGGATAGTCTTTCTTTTCCTTGGAACTCCAACTCAGGATCATATCAACTAAAGACTCAATCTCCTCAGGCTTGAGTTGAGAAAATCCTGGCATAATCCTACCGGGACGCCCCAAACGGATTGTTTTGCGTAGATAATCACCATCCACACTGTCTACAAAGGATGGTAAGGAAAGTGGTACACCGACACCACCTTCTCCATTTTCCCCGTGACATGCTTCACAGTGTTTAGCGAATAACTCCTCTCCAGTTTTCGCTGACAGGTATGACTGTAAGCCAATTACAAGGCTTAAAGCCATCAATAGTTTCAAATATAGTCTTCTCATAAATAATCATCAATTGAGATTTATGTGTAATATTAGCTCATCCTAATACTAAAGGTCTATGATTTAGATCAATTATCATCGCTCATTGTTAGTGCATAGAATCAGTAAGTATATTGATTTATGGCGAATCGTACTGAAGATTGATCTCAGACAATACATAAGTCTGACTTTAGTTTATATTAACCATCTAGATATAAACAATTGAGGCTGATATGTATAAAAAAATACTCTGTGCGGTAGATATAACGTCTGAAGGAGAATCAATCTTAGCTAAAGCCAATGCCTTAGCTGAACAATATGGTAGCGAACTTTCCATGGTGCACGTTATTGAATATACATTCTTGCCAAAAGACTACCAGAAGAAACTTAAGCAAGAAGTCTTACCTAAAGTTCATTCAATGGCCGATCAATACAGCCTAAAGAAAAAGAATCGCTTTGTGAAATTTGGACAATCTTATGTACAAATATGCGATTTAGTTAAAAAGCACGATATCGATCTTGTTGTAATAGGCAGTCACGGCAAGCATGGTGTGAAAGCGCTTTTGGGCTCTACGGCTAATGCGGTATTACAACAGGTTGAGTGTGACGTATTACTTGTCAAACTCAACAGCTGAACTAAACATCCGTTAATACGCTAGCAAATAGTTTTTCGAAACAATCTAGTCCCTCATTTGCTATTTCGTTACTCATGGTTAGTGCCGGAAGAAAACGGATGACATTGCCATAAAATCCGCATGCTAAGAGCACTAATTTGTGCTCTACTGCCATGGCAATGATAGATTGGGTGAGTTGAGTATTTGGATTTTCAGAATCTCCTTCATTAACAAGCTCAATAGCAATCATCGTTCCCATATTCCTCACATCCCCTATTACATCAGGATATTGTGATTGAAGCTTTCGTAATCTTGAATTAAACAGAGCTCCCAGTTCTACTGAGCGATTGACGAGATTCTCTTCTTCAATGACATCAAGAACTGCTAATGCTGCCGCACAAGCGACTGGTGAGCCGCCATAGGTTCCGCCCAATCCACCAGCAAGAGGTGCATCCATAATCTCTGACTTACCAACCACTGCAGCCAATGGATAACCGCCAGCGATACCTTTGGCCATGGTGATTAAATCGGGTTCAATGTCTGAGTATTCACAACAAAACATCTTTCCCGTACGACCAAATCCAGTCTGGATCTCATCGGCAATCAGCACAATGCCGTTTTCGTCACATATCTTACGTAAGGCCCGCATAAATCCAGCAGGAGCAGCGTAAAAGCCACCCTCACCCTGTACCGGTTCAACGATGATAGCGGCAACATCAGTCACTGCAATATCGACTTTGAATAAATTGTTGAGAGCTTTAAGTGAATCCTCAACACTGATCCCATGGTTTTCAATAGGAAATGGTGCATGAAAGATACTACCTGGGAAAGGGCCAAACAAAGACTTGTAGGGTGCAACCTTGCCGGTTAGAGCCATTGTTAGATTCGTTCTGCCATGAAATCCACCGTTAAAAGCAATGACGCCTGTTCGTCCGGTATAGGCACGAGCTATCTTCACACAATTTTCAACGGCTTCCGCACCGGTGCTGACAAACATTGCTTTCTTCTCAGAGTCTCCAGGTGCTATTTCAATTAATTTTTCTGCCAATTCAACGGCCACTTCATATGGATTGACCATGACACAGGTATGACTAAATTTTTCAACCTGAGTTTTAACTGCCTCAACGACCTTCGGATGACTGTGTCCGGTATTGGTAACCGCAATTCCTGCACCAAAATCGATGTAACGATTACCTTCCACATCCCATAGCTCTGCATTTTTAGCATGATCCACGTAAATAGGGTAGATATTGCCCTGTCCTCTTGCGAAAACCTTTAATTTTCGCTCTTGTAAACTACTGTTACTCATGATGCTTTCCTTTCTAATCCGCCCATACAAAGATATTTAATTTCAACATAATCATCCAGCCCATATTTTGAGCCTTCACGTCCATTGCCCGATTGCTTAACACCTCCAAAGGGTGCGGCAGCATTGGATATAATTCCTTCATTGATACCAATCATTCCATACTCAAGACCTTCAGCAACCCGCCAAATCGTACCAATGTCACGGGCGTAGAAATAAGCTGCTAGACCAAACTCGGTATCATTGGCCATGGCAAGAACTTCCTCTTCATCCTTAAATGTTATGATTGGAGAAACTGGACCAAATATTTCATTTGAGGCTATGGGCATAGAATTTTTTACACCGGTGAGAATAGTGGGAAGATAATAATTATCACCCTGCTCACCGCGTTGACCACCCAAGGCAACAACTGCCCCCTCTTCTACTGACTTTTCTACTAGCTTATCGACATCATTACAGGCCTGTGCTGAAATCATTGGACCAATATGAACACCCTCTTTAAGCCCGTCACCCATTGTTAATCCAGCTACTGCAGCGACAAATTTTTGGGTAAATTCTTCAGCAATGCTTTCATGAACAAATATTCGATTGGTACAGACACAGGTTTGTCCAGCATTGCGATACTTTGATAACAGGGCGCCCTCTATTGCCGCATCAACATCAGCATCGTCAAAGACAATAAAAGGTGCATTACCACCCAGTTCCATGGATACTTTTTTCACCGTTGTAGCACACTGACTGATCAAAGATTTACCGACCTCGGTTGAACCGGTAAAAGTAAACTTAGCAACATCAGGATGAGTTGTTAGCACCTCACCCATACCTCTGGCATTAGTACCAACAACCACATTAAATACACCTGCAGGGATCCCTGCACGCTCTGCTAATTCCGCCATTGCTAGTGCCGACAATGGTGTTTGACTTGCGGGTCTTACCACGAAGGTACAGCCTGCAGCCATTGCTGCGGCTGCTTTTCTTGCTATCATCGCATTCGGAAAGTTCCAAGGAGTAATAGCAGCAACAACACCAATAGCCTGTTTGATCACAACGATTCTTTTATCCGCTGAAGGGGATGGTATAGTGTCGCCATAAAGCCGTTTGCCCTCTTCAGCAAACCAATCTACGAAAGCTGCACCGTATGCAATTTCACCATTAGCTTCTGCAAGTGGTTTACCTTGCTCTAGGGTTAAAATTCTTCCCAGATCGGACTGATTTGCCATCATCAAATCAAACCATTTTCTCATCAGTTGACCACGCTCATTAGCAGATTTCAGCTTCCAATCTTGGAGTGCATTTTTTGCGGCTGTTACGGCCAATTTAGTCTCTTCAACCCCAGCATTATTGACTGCTAATATTGTTTCTCCGTTGGCTGGATTCGAGACATCAAAGGTCGTCTTGCCCTCTAACCACTGCCCATTAATATAGGAAGCTGATTTAAGTAACTCGTTGTCGGTCAAACCGTACATACTGTTCTCCAAAATATTCTAAAATAGGGGTCAGTAAAATTGGGGTCAGAGTGAATAAAATAAAATATTTTATTCACTCTGACCCCAATTTTAACTCCAAACTAAATTCCATAACCAATCCATCTTCACAGATACCTATTGAAACTCATTTTTAAACCTGTTTAAATATAAAACATTCAACCATTAGGTTTAAGCTGGTCAAACATATGAAACAGCAAAACATGCTCACAAAGCCTGTTACAGATTATGATTTAAGATTATTACGGATCTATCGAGCGGTTGTTGAGAATGGCGGCTTTTCAGCAGCTGAAACCGAATTAGGTGTTACACGCTCTACCATCAGCGTACATATGTCTAATCTTGAAAGTCGAATGCAGCTTAAGCTATGTGTTCGTGGTCGTGCAGGATTTGCCCTAACAGAGGCCGGTCAGGCTGTTTATCATGCGTCCTCAGTCCTCTTTGAAGCTCATTCAGATTTTTCATATTTAGTGAGTTCTTTGACCAAAGAACTCTCCGGTGAGTTAGTCATCCAGTGCTCTGATCAACTTGATCGCCATAAACAAATGCTTCTTGCTGAAGTGATAAAAATAATTAATCAGCGAGCTCCTAATCTAACCCTAGTGATTGATAATAATTCAATACATGAAATCGAGCGGCTACTTCTCAAAGACAAGGCCCACATTGGTCTTTTCCCCTGCTACCAACAGATAGAAGGGTTGTCATACCAAATGATCTTTAGTGAACCAATCTTTTTGTGCTGCGGAAGTGAACATCCCCTCTATAATCTAAATGACAACGACATTACTGATGAAATGCTCTCTATAACCTCAGTGATCCATCCTGGTATTGATATTGATACAAAAGGAACGGAAAGACTCACAAAAATGAATGTAACTGCTAAGGCTTATCAATTTGATATTCGCAAGGCGCTTGTATTGTCCGGTGAATATCTAGGGTATTTTCCAATCAGTTATATTCAAGCTGAGATTGAAGGACAGGAAATTAGACTTGTTCAACCTAAACGCATGAGTTATCAGTTTGAACTCTCTATGGTCTCTAAAACATCTCCTAGAGAATCGGTGAAAGTTGATTTGTTGAATGAAGTTTTTAATCAAGTTTTCTCACAATGAACATTACGATAGCATTCAACAGGAAAAAAATAAACTCTACGGCATTTAATTAAATTAATGTAATTTCTAGATATATCTTATATAGCTTTGATTATATTAATTATTTTAAAATAAAACATTGTTTTTCAACCTTCAACAAATTGTAAAAGTAAGTAGTGGATTCTAATGCCCACCGACTTATATTTACTGGCATAAAAATATGATATTACTAACCTTCTCATTTCTAAGAATAAATAATTACAAAATCTCACAGAAAAGCTTCAATCTTAGTATTTAATTATGGTATAAAAGGACTGCAATTTGGGTGCAAGTCATTCATTTTGCTTATATTTAAATATAATTTCTAATCAGTACTACAAAATTTTAATTTTCGGGGAGAAAATTACATGTCTCAAACATTCAAGCTAAAGGCCCTGGCAGTTGCTGTCGGTTTAGCCTTTACACCAACGGCCATCTTTGCCGCAGAAGACGACGCTGCAAATGATGAAAAAGTTGTTGTGCTTGGTTCAAGATCAGCTCCACGCTCAGTATCGGATTCTCCGGTACCTATCGATTTGATTTCTGGTGATGACTTCGTCAATCACGCTGGAAGCAATCTTCTCGATACAATGAGTACTCTTGTACCATCATTTAACGTTAATACTCAGCCAATTAGTGATGCTGCAACCATGGTTCGTCCTGCGAACATGCGGGGATTACCACCAGATAGCACATTAATTCTAGTGAATGGTAAGCGTAGACATCGTTCTGCTGTTATCTCATTCCTAGGTGCTGGTTTAGCTGATGGTTCTCAGGGACCCGATATTTCAGTTATACCTGCAATGGCTCTATCCCAGGTCGAAGTCTTACGTGATGGTGCTGCAGCGCAGTACGGTTCAGACGCGATTGCTGGTGTAATGAACTTTGTATTAAAAGACGACAATGACGGCGGTACAGTTTCTGCTCGTTTTGGTGGATACAGTGAAGGTGACGGCGATACACTACGTGTTGCTGGTAACTTTGGTGTGCCATTAACTGAAAATGGATTTGTGAACGTTACGTGGCAGTTTAAAGAATCTGACGCCACAAGTCGTTCTGTTCAGCGAGATGATGCTGCAGGACTTATTGCTGCAGGCAACATCGATGTTGCTGACCCTGCACAGGTGTGGGGATCTCCTGAAATTTCTGAAGATGTAGCCTTGTTCGTTAACATGGGTATTGATTTAGACAGTGATAGCCAAGCCTATTTACACGCAAACTATGCAGAGCGTCACGTTGAAGGTGGTTTCTTCTTCCGTAACCCAACAAATCGTGGTGGTGTATATGATGGACCTATCGATCCAGAAACGGGTTTAGATACAATCCTTGTTGGTGATGAAACTCCTGGTGCTACTGATAACAGTAACTGTCCAGTTGTGACATTAAGCCCAGATGGTATTCCAGACCCAACGGCTCTCGGTCAACTTGCTGCTGCTAACTGTTTTGCATTCAACCTACTATTTCCAGGTGGTTTCACACCTCGTTTTGGTGGTGATGTACTTGATATGGCTGTAACAGCTGGTGTTAAAGGTTATTACACAAGCGGTATTGGATATGACTTTAGTGGTACTGTTGGTCGAAGTGATGTTACTTACCAGATCTTCAACACGATTAACCCATCATTAGGTTCTGCAACTCCTACAGAGTTTAGTCCTGGTACTTACATTGAAACTGATAAGTCACTCAACGCTGATTTCACTAAAGAAATTTCAGTCGCTGGTTGGGATTACCCAGTTAATGTTGCATGGGGTTATGAATATAAGCATGATACTTTTGAAATCATCGCTGGTGACCCTGGTTCATTCGCAATTGGACCATTAGCGGTTCAAGGTTTTGGTAGTGGTTCTAATGGTTTCCCTGGATTCCAACCTGAAGCTGCTGGCGATAACAGTCGTTCAAACCATGCGTTTTACCTTGATGCAGAACTTCAAGTAACTGATGATGTATTAATCGGTGGTGCGGTACGTGCTGAAGATTATTCTGACTTCGGTTCAACATTAGATGGAAAGTTAACCACGCAAATTTCAGTTACTGATGAAATCTCCTTCCGTGGTTCTATCAGTACTGGTTTCAGAGCTCCTACAGTAGGTCAAAGTAATGTTCGTAACGTTACAACAGCGTTCGACGAGAACTTAAGACTTGCTGATGAAGCAACGCTTCCTCCAACTGATCCAATTGCACAGCAAAAAGGTGCTATTCCATTAACGCCTGAAGAAGCTGAATCTTTATCCTTTGGTTTTGTTGCTGAGTTTGATGAACTATTCATGACGGTCGATTTTTACCGTATTGATGTTTCAGATCGTATTGGTGTAACGGGTAACTTTGTCCTTACTCCTGACGACATTAGTGATTTACTCGATGCTGGACATTCCGATGCAGCAAGTTTTACTTCGGTTAAGTACTTTACTAATGCATTCGATACTCGTACAGAAGGTGTTGACTTTGTTGCTAACTACTCTCTTGAACAGGCTGGCGGCACTACTACTCTAGCTCTTGTTTCAAGTTACGTTAAAACAGATGTTACCAAGCGCGATGAGTCTGTTATCAGCGACACCAAGAAGTTCCAGTTAGAATCTACTCTACCTAAATACCGCACTAGTTTTACTGTGAATCATGCACAGAATGACTGGTCTGTAATGGGTCGTTTAAATTACTATGGTTCATTCACTGAAACACACCTTGATTCAGGTGATTTATTAATTGATAACGACGCTCTATTTACTGTAGACGCCGCTGTTAATTATACGATCACTGATGATTGGTCTGTATCTGTAGGCGCACAAAATATTCTTGATGAGTATCCTCAGAAGAATACTGACTTTGATTTCATTGTTGGAGCTCAGTACACACTGACTCACCCAATTGGATTCAATGGTGCTTACTACTATGCAGAAGTAACGTACAACTATTAATCGTTTGATAGAGCCTGATTAGTCAGGCTCATTTAACTATCAATAGTATGGTCATATAGAATATTTATTGATTAATAAAGTTCGGTAGATATAATTCGACCAATAAAAAACCCGTCTTAGACGGGTTTTTTATATCAATCATTTAGTCGGTTAATAATTATTCACTGCAAATTCTAGTGGCACGAATCTCAGCATCGTTCTTTTTATTGCGAGCAATTGCTTTAAATAAGCCCCGTTTATCTGCAGATGCAATAACAATACTGTCAATACCATCGACGAGTAATTTCACGGCCTCTTCAACCTTTGGAATCATACCATCAGTGATGATCCCTTCGTTGATCAATGCTTTAATTTTTTCAGGGTTAATGCTCGTAATTAGACTATCAGCATCATTAATATCACGATAGATACCACCGACTTCAGTGATTAACAAAAGTAAATCAGCCTTTAATGAGCGAGTTATTTCAATGACTGTGGTATCAGCATTAATGTTATAGACCGATCCATTAGAATCCATGCCTAAGGTCGCTACTACGGGTATTTGGTTAAGTTGCAACAAACCTGACAGCAGCTCAGTATTGATGCTGACAACATCCCCAACCTCTCCAAAATCAATCGGTGTGTCACCTTCACCACTGACTATCATGGGTGGTCTTTTCTGCGCTTCAATAATGAGTCCAGACGCTCCATGACAACCGAAAGCACTCAATCCCACGGTTCTCAAAAGTGAGACTAGATTAACATTAACTTCCCCAGCAATAGCCTGCTTAACAATGGTTAAATCGGTCTCTGAGGTAATACGTCGGCCAGCAACCTTGTTAGGAGTGATACCGAGTTGCTTTTGTAGAGCATTAACCTGGGGTCCTCCACCATGAAGAATGATCACATTCCAATTTAACTCATGCAAATCTAGGATATTCTGGGCCAAGCCTTCTCGTTGAGCTTGATTGAGTAATACATCCCCTCCTACCTTTATTACAGCAAGCGGTTTTGATTGACTCGAGGAGTTATTGTTCATGGGTATTTATGGCCAAAGTCCGGGTGCATCCAACCCATAATGGGCAGGTGCGCCGGTCATAAGGTTAAAGCACTGTATGGCTTGGCCTGCGCCACCTTTGATTAAATTATCGATTGCACTGGTACAACAGAGCGTTTTCTTACCGGTCATTTCATCTATTCGCACAGTAATTGCGACCTCCACACGTGCAGTGCCTGACACCGCAACTACCTCTGGTGACGCACCTTGTGGCATCACAGTTATTAGGTTATGAGGTTGATAATAGTCGACATAAAGTTGCTGAATAGACTCTGCGTCCATATCATCCGGCAAATCCAATTGAGAAACAGCAAGTATTCCTCTGGCTAATGGCGCTGATACTGGCACGAAGTCGAGTGAAATATTTTCAGCACCGGCATTGCTTAAGGTCTGCACTATTTCTGCCCGATGTTGATGGTGCAAGGGTTTGTACGCTTTAAGGTTGTTGACCCGGATTGCGTGGTGGGTACCCGCCTGCGGCTTAACACCTGAACCTGAGGAGCCCGTCATGGCGACCGTTCTTATATTACTGCCAATTAATAATCCTTTGTTAGCCAGAGGCAATAAACCCATGGCAATACAGGTCGCAAAACATCCTGGACTCGCAACATGCTGGGCGTCTTTTATCTCTGATTCATTTAGTTCGGGCATGCCATAACTGAAAGTCCCCAATCGTTCTGGACAAGGGTGTTCAGGCGCATAATCACGAATATAATCATCAAGATTTTCGAGTCTGAAATCTCCAGAAAGATCAATTATTTTGACATCCAAGTCAAATAACTCCATTGCGACCTTAGCAGTAGTGATGTGTGGCATTGCTAAAAACACAATGTCTGCGCCTTCAGCACATTCTTTCGGCGATATATCTTCAAGCAGTAAATGGTCATATCCAACCAAAGTACGATGTACCTGACTCACAGTTTGCCCGATATAATCTTTACTTGAAATATGATGAATTTTTACATTCTCTCTTACTAGTAAATGACGGAGTAACTCTGCCGCACCATATCCTGCACCACCGATAATTGAAACCTTAAGTATTTCCACAATTAATTCTCCATCCATATAAGCATTGTCGCTCTTAGCGTTCAATATAGTTGATACCAAAAAGGAATGTTTCGACTATAAATAACATTAAAAATAACCGCTATATTATTGTTTTATTTACAATTAGTGCAACTCTATTGCCAACTGGAACGTCTGCATTTGGAAATACAATTGCATGGTCCTTAGAGCTAATTTGATAACCGCCATTATCATCGGTTGTGAGTTGAAAGCCAAGAGGAAAGGTGCTGAAATTTGAGATATTTTTATCAATATGCAGAAAAAAGTTTGTTGCAGATGTTCGCATCACTTCATCAACCACCTGGAACAAATTAAAAGCTTCATTATTAAAACTTGTGTCTGTTTCATAGGTATTTGAAATGAGTGCTGAGAGAGATTGAATAATTTTAGAAAATGACAGCATATTATTCTCACCAAAGGGTTTAACCTTTCCAAGCTCCACGGTAAATGAATTGGCAGAAAACTCATGACTAGTGTAGTAGGCGAACGTACCCGCTGGTTGATTGGCAAGTAGAATTGTATTTATTCCCGAGTCCTTAAGGAAATTTATCGCCTCTTTGTTATATTCACCACCGTCCTGATAAGGATATATGGCAAACTTTTCATATTTTGATTCTCGAATGGCGGTGTGAAGATCAAAATGAAACCGCTCTTTATGTTCAGTATAAAAACCAGAGACGTATCGTTCTAGATTCGAGGCTCTCACAGCCTCTGGATGTTCTTTTCCCGCATGCTTACCACAGAATAAACGATTTAAGTTTTCATCAACAAACCTCACACTCAAATTCATCGCAGGTGGATTTCCGATGATGATTAATAATCTATTGTGTACGCTTAATTCACCCTTTAATATTTTTGATACCAGTTCATCACATATTTCAATTGGAGCCGTTTCATTACCATGAATGCCAGACGATAGAACAATATCGATTGAAGTCGGCTCATCGGGCTCAATGAGTAATACACCGACATCGAGCAACTTAACGGTTAAGTTATGTATTCTCTCTTTTTCAATGCTCTTATAATTGTCGGGATGCTCTCTAGTGAGCTTAAGCAGACTGTTATGTACAAGGAGTTCTTTTAGATATTGAGTCATGTTAAATTACACCATTAATCACGATCAATGATGATTTTTCCTGCCTTTAAGACCTCTTCAGCCTCTTCTCTCTTGAGTGGTTTCGAAAATAGATAGCCTTGAACTTGCTCACAGTGATAAGAGCAGATAAATTTCAATTGTTCAACCGTTTCACAACCTTCTGCAATTACGTTGAGTCCTAAGTTATGAGCAAGACTGATGATTGAAGCAACAATACTTGCATTACCAGGGTCGGTAGTAATATCTCTGACGAATGATTGATCCACCTTAAGTTTGTTAACGGGGAATCGTTTTAGATAACTCAATGAGGAATATCCGGTACCGAAATCATCAAGCGACAAACTCAAGCCCATATCACGTAGCTCGGTTAATGTATCAATGGCGCCTTCCATGTTAGTCATTAATGTCCCTTCAGTAATTTCTAATTCAATATACTTAGGATCCAACTGATGCTTTTCAAGTAGCTTGTTAATAGTTGTCGGTAAATCCTCATCTTGGAATTGCCGTGCCGATATATTAATGGCAATTGCACAGCCTTCAGGATTAATTAATGACCATTTTTTTGCTTGGCTAAACGCTTCTTTAAGGACCCATTCACCAAGCGGTAGTATAAGCCCAGTTTCCTCGGCAACAGGGATAAAATCCGCTGGCGATATCATTCCCTCTTCAGGATGGAACCAGCGCAATAACGCTTCAAAACCTGTAAGTTCACCCGTTACACTATATACCTTAGGCTGATAAAAGAGTTCAAACTGCTCTTCATCAATCGCTTTTTTCAGCTTGTTCTCAATATTAATACGGTCCATAGCAGAGCTAGTCATCTGTGTATTAAAAAATTGATAATTATTGCGGCCATTCTCTTTCGCTGAATACATGGCTAAATCAGCATTAATCAATAACGTTTCAACATCTTCACCGTCTGTCGGATATAGGCCGATGCCTATGGATGGACTGGTTTTTAATATCATACCGTTTATATCGATTGTCTTTTTCATTCTAGTAAGAATCTTGTCAGCACAAACACCTACTTCATCCGCTGATTTTATATTCTCTAATAAAATAGTAAATTCATCACCACCGAGGCGCGCAACAGTGTCTGAAACACGAACACTTTTACTGAGACGTGAAGCAACTCTTGTTAACATCTCATCCCCGACAGAATGCCCAAGAGTGTCATTGATATTTTTAAAATGATCGAGATCGAGAAATAACACAGCAAACTTAGTGCTGTTTCTCTTTGCATAGGCCAATGCATGTCCCAGACGGTCTAAAAACAATGTTCTGTTAGGTAAGCCGGTTAGTGAATCATAATTTGCTAGCTTTCTAAGATCTTCTTCCTGCTGTTTTCTATAGGTAATGTCAGAAAACACACAGATATAATGTGTGATCTGCGAGTTATCATCTCGGACGGTATCTATTTTTAGCTCAATCGCAAAATTAGAACCATCACTTCTCGTCTCCCATAATTCCCCTTCCCACTCGCCAAAATTTAACAATGTTATTTTTATTTGCTGAAGTTTATCGTGGTTCTCACTCTCTTCAGAAAAGAAATACTGCTTATTCAATGAGCTTGAAACTGACAGTCCAGTTATTTTATGGAAAGCTCTATTATTAAGCACCGCTTTGAAATCGGGATCTAGGATACTAATTCCATCCATTGTGTTTTCAAAAGCTTTGGCGATAAGCGTCAGCTTATCTTCGGTTGCCTTGACTACCGTGACATCCTTCAAAGAACCAATCACTCTTAGAGCCTTCCCGGTGACACTATCTCTGTCAACAACTCGAGCACGGGCCAAGGTCCAGATATAGCCACCTGTTTTATTTCTTAATCTAAAGAACGATTCGAATTCAGGATTTGAACCTTTAATGTGTTCTAATAATGCCGCAGATGCTTTATTTTGTTCATCGGGATGAATCAATGATAAAACTTCACTCATATTGAAAATATCAGATTCTGTAGTATCAACAATTTGCTTGATTGGATTTGTTCTTGTTAATTTATCGGTTGTTACATCCCATTCCCACAACTCATCACCTGAGCCCCAAAGTGCAAATTGAATGTGTTCTTCATTCTTTTTTATCGCTTTTTCTATTCGTATTTTCTCTTGCATTTTAAAACGACGATTTACGAATAATAAATAGATAGAGAGTAATGCAATTAAGATTTCAAGAAGGATGATAAACTGATGTTGATACCAGGGCGTCAGTATTTCAAAGCTCACCCTTGCAATATGAGAACTCCACAGTCCTGCATAATTAGAGCCTTGTATTTCAAGTGTATAAAGGTTGCTATCAAGATTATTGAATGTCAGGTAATTTTCATTATTAAGTGATATCCAATCGGTTGATTTTTCAACACTCAAGTTTCCACCGCTTAATAGTCGATATCGGTAGTTAACATCATAAGGTTTTGTATAATCAAGGGAAACAAATGAAAC
This sequence comes from Gammaproteobacteria bacterium, assembly GCA_030589945.1. Classification (GTDB taxonomy): domain Bacteria; phylum Pseudomonadota; class Gammaproteobacteria; order Enterobacterales. The sequence goes on from JAUUZN010000062.1 coordinate 16,738, forward strand.
CTCAATGGTACTCAGATCGCTTGGAAAAACGAACTGACGTTGTTGGGTACTGACACAGTCCTCAGTAAGACAATTAAAATCAAAGTCTGAAAGTTTAAACGGCTTATAACAGAGATTGCTCCCATTTACACAAGAAGGTGCAAATTTTAGAATCCTTAGTGGTGGTTCGAAATTATTGGTATTGAATTTGACCGGGTCAATTTTATTAATACCATTGATCCCTCCAAAATAAAGAAATCCTGATTTATCACGAAGATAGGCTCCTTCATTGAATTCCAAAGCCTGTAAGCCATCCGCCAGATTAAATTTTCTCACTAGGCCGGTATTTGGGTTGAAATTTAAAATCCCATCGTGTGAGCTAATCCAAAGAGTTGCATTATGTGCATGATCAACGGCTAAACCGTTAATTATTTGGTATTTAAGATCCGCTATAGTATTAAATTGCTCAATTCGATAAATTTCCTGATCAAAATCAACGATGGTCAAATGATTTATTCCAGCACCTGAAGTCCCTACCCAGTAACTGGTTGGTGACTCCTCAAATAACGC
>JAUUZN010000007.1 GCA_030589945.1 Gammaproteobacteria bacterium
GTAGTATTTCTGCTGATACTTCTGACGCGGATGTAGCTCAATTGTTTGAACGATATGATTTAATCTCAGCGCCCGTCGTCGATATGGAAGGAAAATTGTTAGGCCGTATTACCATTGATGACGTGGTAGACGTCATCATGGAAGATGCCGATCACTCTTTGATGAGTATGGGACACTTGAATGATGAAGAGGATGCTTTTGCACCCATCATATTAAGTGCACGACGAAGAGCCCTGTGGCTTGGCGTAAATTTAATTACTGCTGTGGTTGCCGCATCGGTATCAAATCACTTTGAAGCCATACTCCAAGAGTTAGCAACGGTCGCCATTTTGATGACCATTGTACCTAGCATGGGTGGTATTGCGGGAACTCAAACTTTAACTCTAATGGTGCGAGCCCTTGCGCTTGGACAGGTGGTTGAAAGTAATTCGCGATGGCTTCTCTACAAAGAACTGGCTGTGGGCATGATCAACGGCATGATGTGGGCCCTGGTTATAGCAGCTGTTGTTGGCTATTGGAAAAGTGACCTCCAACTTGGAATTATTATTGCTGCAGCATTGGCTATCAATATGACTGTTGCTGGTCTTGCTGGTGTCGCTATTCCTTTGACTCTTAAGAGATTAGGTATTGATCCTGCACTTGCTGGTGGTGTTATCTTGACGACCATTACTGATGTTGTTGGGCTTGTCGCGTTTTTGGGGCTCGCTACATTTTTTATGTTTTAGGTGCTTCTACTTCGGTTATATCCTCATAACTATCAGCTACCGTTCTGACGCGCCGTGGATACGTCCTTGTAGGCTCAAATCGCCATCCATGGCTCATATGGTCTGAACGGTAGTTGATAGTTAATCGTCCTTTAGATTCTTGCTCAATAATTCGGATCACAAAAGCGTTCATATTTATTGGGGCGTATTAAAAATATGTGTTTTGCTATTGAATTGTTTGGTGGATTGGCTTTAATATTAGGGCTATTGCATATAATTGAATGTTGCGAGTGAGCGATGAAAGTTGCATTAATCGGTGCGGGGAAGACTGGATCGAAAGTCGTTGAAATATTGGGTGACGCTACTGTTACGGTATTTACTCGTGCTCACCAAATAGATGTTGCTAGTCTTGATGGGCATGATGTGGTTATTAGTTTTTTGCCTGGTGATGCTTTTTGTCAGTTAATTGATACTCTGATTGAGTCACGAATTCCTGTTGTTACGGGTTCTACTGGTTTCCAGTGGCCTACTGATATTCAGCAGCGGCTTGTCACTGAGAAGATTACATGGATTTATGCGCACAATTTTTCATTGGGTATGGTCCTTATCAAAGAGATGATTCAGTTGATGTCTCGGGCGGATCAGTTACTCAATGATGTTCAGTTTAATTTGCACGAAGTGCATCATACTTCAAAGATTGATGCTCCAAGCGGTACTGCCCTCAGTTGGCGGCATTGGTTAGACAAACCTGTAGAGATTACCTCTGAACGTACTGATGATGTGATTGGGGAACATGAGTTATTACTGTCTTCAGATTTTGAGGAAATACGACTTTCACATTCGGCTACGGATCGTAAAATATTTGCGAGTGGCGCCATTTGGGCTGCAAAAGAACTGTTGAATGGTTCACTGACATTTGGTTTGCATGAGTACGCGCATGTTGCAAAACAAAAGATGCAAAACAAAAAATACTAAACACTAAGTATTAAACAAAAATTAATTGAGTTTAAACAACACATTATAAAGAGAGTTAGGGTCGGGAAATATTATGCATTGGAACCAAGTTTTTGATGAATTAGAGAAGGGTAAACTCAGAGCTGCCAATAAGATTGATGGTCAGTGGGTAGCAAACCGAGAAGTGAAACAGGCAATTTTGGATGCCTTTAAAGACGGTGAAAATATTGATTGTTCCGAGATGGGTTGGCAGGGGTTTGTTGATAAAGGCAACCTACCCACTCGCAAGTTTACACCGGCCGATGGTGTTCGGCTGGTTCCCGGTGGTAGTTCAGTGAGAAGAGGTGCTTATGTGGCAAAAGGTGTGATCATCATGCCACCTGCCTACATTAATGTTGGAGCATTTGTTGACGAAGGAAGCATGATCGATAGCCATGCCTTGGTTGGCTCATGTGCCCAAATTGGCAAAAATGTACATTTATCTGCCGCGGTTCAAATTGGTGGTGTGCTTGAACCCATTGGGCAGGCACCAGTGGTTCTTGAAGATGATACTTTTGTAGGAGCAGGTGCAGTTATCGTCGAAGGTATCCAAGTTTTAAAAGGAGCGGTTATTGCTCCCGGTGTTATTTTATCTAAGGCGGTGCCAGTCTATGATTGCGTTAATGAGACCTTGTTAGGCCGAGGCGTAGCAATACCCGAAAATGCAATTGTTGTTCCAGGAAGTCGACCAATTAGTGCGAATTTACCCTGGGCACAAGAAATGGGATTATCATTAAATTGCGCGATTATTGTAAAATATCGTGATTCTAAAAGTGATGCGTCATTAGAACTAGAACAATTTTTAAGATAACAGATGCTTAATCCATCACTCAAAGGGCATCTTCATACGGCCATCGAGCAAACAGAAGCTTGTTTCTATTTTTATGATTTAGACTCACTTAAAGCGCATCTCGATCATGTGATGGCCAGTATCGATGAAAACATCCAACTCTGGTATGCCTGTAAAGCCAATCCATTATCGGCAATATTAAAAACCATTAGCAAGGCTGGAATTAAAGTTGATGTAGCGAGTTTGGGTGAGCTTTCACAGGTCCTAAACTCTCAATTTAAAGCCGCGGATATTCTTGCCACTGGACCTGCCAAATCAAAACAATATTTGCGCTCATTGTTAAAGCAAGATGTGAATGTCATCGTGCTAGAAAGTCTTTCTCAGGCGTACTGGCTTAATGAAGTTGCAAAAGAATTGAATAAACAGCCCAATGTACTGTTAAGAGTGCAAATTGAATGGGACGGTGGTGCCTCGGTATTGGGTGGCGATGACGTTACACCTTTTGGATTGTCCGCAGAACAATGGCAGCAGTTAGAATTTGAAAAAATCAGCCAGTTAAATATTATCGGTTGTCACCTTTTTCAGTGGGGAAACATACTTGACCTAGATAGACTTGAACAGATTTGGGACAAAACATCCATCGAACTAAAGCAGCTTGCTGAAAACTTAGCGATTTCATTAAAGGTCATTGATTTTGGTGGAGGGCTAGGGATCCCCTACAGTGAGAGTGACACGGCTCTTGATTTTAAAGAGGTGACCCAAGTACTCAATAATTTGCGAGAAAAACATCAACTGGATCAAATCTGGATGGAGTTAGGTCGTTATCTAGTAGGTCCATTCGGATATTATTGTTCGAAAGTGATCGACCGCAAGATCGTTCGAGGTCTGGAGTTGCTAATACTCGAAGGTGGTATCAATCATATGGCTAGACCAACACTGACTGCTCAAGCCTTTCCTTGTCATTTATTACGTGAGACAGATTCTTCTTTACAGAGCTTTCAGGTTCATGGGCCACTCTGTACGGCCTTGGATGAGCTGGGCACATTCGATTTGCCCGCTGATATTGTAGCAGGAGATTGGTTGGTATTTTCTGGCTCCGGTGCTTATGGGTTTACTGAATCAATGCCGTTTTTTCTCTGTCATGATTTACCGGCCGAGGTCATACTAGAAGAAGAGAATATAACGGTTTTACGCAAAAACACCGATTCGAAAAGCTGGATGGTTTAGATGAAAATTACAAATACATCAATTGAAGTTTCAAAATTATCAAATGGTAATGCCTTGTCAATAGAGGTCGTTCAGTATCAATCTGAAACTCCTGGTCCTCATATTTATATTCAGGCAAATGTGCACGGTGCTGAATTACAGGGAAACCTAGTGATAGCCCAACTTATGGATTACTTTGCAGAGCATGAATTTTCAGGAAAACTGACCTTTGTACCCTTTGCCAATCCACTCGCATCAACTCAATCAATGGGCGGTTATACCTATGGACGATTTAACGCCAGAACGGGTGATAATTGGAATCGAAATTATACTGATGTGTCGAAGACAAATAAGTCAGTCATTGGGGGATCCATAGCAGAGTTTGTCAACAAAGTGACCACGCAAGGTTTAGATTCTGAGTCTATTACCGAAAATTTTAAACAATTTTTAAACGCCTGTTATGAAAAGTTGCTGGACGTTACTAATCCATACGCAATTTCTGAAAATAAATATATCAATACCATTCTGCAAAAACTTGCTTGTGATGCTGATGTGGTTTTAGATTTACATACGGGAGGTAGGGCTACTCGGTATATTTATGCAGCAGAATTTGAACAAAAGGATGCCATAAAAATGGGCTTTCCGCACACTTTAATTATCCCCAATGAATTTGATGGTGCCTTGGATGAAGCCTGTTTTATGCCTTGGGTGACATTGAGGAAAAGCTTGCAATCAATGAATCTTGATTTTGAAATTCCCATAAAGGCCTATACCGTGGAGTTGGGTAGCGAAGAGGATGTTAATTCTGAAGATGCCAAACTAGACTGTTTGAAAATTCTAAATTACTTGAAGGAAATTGGCACGCATCAAAATATGATTGAAGTAACCAGTGAGCCGCAATATTTTTGTTCACTCAAAGATTACCGTAGTTATTTTGCAGCCACTGGTGGACTCTGTGAATATTTGGTTGAACCCGCTACACATTTTAATAAAGGCGATCCTCTAGCCTGTATTCATCAGTTTGATAAACTACAGTACCAATGGAAGAAGGTTGTTATTAAAGCCAATAACAATGGCATAATGATTAACCGTGCAACGAGTTCAAACATCATGCAGGGGGAGGTATTATTTCAGGTGATGGAGAATTATTCTTGTTCGAATTAGTTCCCAGCGATGGTCATTGATTCGAGTAGTACAGAGCCCGTTTGAGTAGACAATCTTGGATCACTGTCCGTTCCTACTGCAACAAGATTGGCCATCATATCTTTTAGATTACCTGCAATGGTGATTTCTTCAACCGGATGTTGTATTTCGCCATTCTCAACCCAAAATCCGCTCGCACCTCTGGAGTAGTCACCGCTGACAATGTTTACACCCTGTCCCATGACTTCGGTGACAAATAAGCCAGTGCCCATTTGTTTAATTAATTGATCAAAATTACTACCAGCACTACTTTTAGGATCTTGGTAGTCAATATGAAGATTATGCACGCCACCTGCATTGGCTGTTGTTTGCAAATCTAAACGTCTTGCTGAATAACTACTCAAAACGTAGCTTTTGAGAATGCCGTCTTTAATAAAATGCTGCTCTCTGGTGGCAACACCTTCAGCATCAAAGGGTGCACTACCAATGCCTTCAAGAATATAAGGCACTTCTTTGATACTTAGATTAGAGGGAAAAATTTGCTCTCCCATTTTATCCACTAAAAAAGAAGATTTGCGATACAGCACACCGCCACGAATTGCACTAATAAAGTGACTAAAGAATCCTGCAGACATTTCGGGTGACAATAACACTGGAAATTCACCGGTTGATATTGGTTTTGCTCCTAGACGTGCAACAGTTCTTTCGGCAGCCTTTTGGCCAACAAATTGATTGGATAGTAGACGTTTAGCATTTCTAGCAACACTGTAATAATAGTCTCTTTGCATTCCATTATTGTCTTCGGCAATGGCAACCGCACTCACCAAATGTCTCGATGTGGGGTATCCTGCTAAAAACCCATTTGAGTTACCATAGAGTCTGATACCACGATGACTCGCAAAGGTTGTACCATCACTACTTTTAATTCGTTTATCGCTTTCAAGAATTGCAGCTTCTGCTTCTAAGGCATATTCAATGGCTTTTTCTGCAGTGATACCCATGGGATGGTCGAGTTGTAAATCTTTTATATCTGTTGCCATTAGATCGGCATCAACAAGACCAGAATAAGGATCTTCGGTTGTCTGCTTAGCAATTGATATAGCAGCCTTTACAGCTGAGACAATGGCTTCTGGATTAGTATCTGAGGTGCTGGCATTGCCCTTGCGCTGTCCAATATACACGGTGATTCCAAATCCACAATCTCTGTTAAATTCAATGGTCTCTACATCATTGTTGCGAACATTTGCAGACAGACCAATTTGTTTACTAACCCCAACATCGGCAGACGTAGCACCATGTTTTTTGGCTTCAAATAGAATGTCAGTCACAAGTTGCGAGAGAACAGCGGTTTCTGTTTCGATATCGAATTCATCACTGGCAATTGAGGTCATTAAAAAGCTTCCGTATGTTTGAGTTTCTGCGCAACAGGGTAACATTTTTCGGTGGTACTGAGTACAGCAATACACAGAATATCTGTATAGTTTTAGTCACAAATGTTAACCTTCTAGATCTAATATTACTCACCCTTTAGTTAATTAAATAAGTTGATAAAGTGACAGACCCTGAACTAGACATAAGCAAGACAACCATAAAAAAAGAAATGACTGAGTTAAAACAGCTTGGTGATAAAATTGTCGCCCTGACCGATGGTCAATTCAAGACTATTCCATTGGATGAAAAACTATTTGATGCAATGACTTTAGCTCGCAAAATTACCAAGCACGGTGGATTAAAGCGCCAATTACAGTACATCGGTAAATTGATGAGACACATTGATCCTGAACCTATTCGAAGTGCACTTGAGGCAATTGAATCGGGACACAAGGAAAATACTCAGTTATTTCATCAAAAAGAACAGTGGAGAGACGAGTTACTTAATGGTGGCGCTGACAAGCTAACAGAGTTTATTAGCCTCTATCCGGATACTGAGCTCCAGCCGCTTCGACAGGCTATACGAAATCATAAAAATGCTAAAAATGAGGCTAAGAAAGTACAGACAGCAAGAATAGTTTACAAATTGGTTTCAGAGCAGATAACTTAGAGGATTATGAGGCAGTTCCGCCAATGGTTATTTCGTCAATCTTAAGAGTTGGCTGGCCTACACCAACAGGGACAGATTGACCTTCTTTACCGCAGATACCAACACCCTGATCAAGTTCTAGATTGTTGCCAACCATGCTAACTTTATTCAAGATTTCAGGACCATTCCCAATGAGCGTAGCACCTTTGATAGGTGCTGTTATCTTGCCACCTTCAATCAAGAAAGCCTGACTAGCAGAAAACACAAATTTACCCGATGTAATGTCGACCTGACCGCCACCAAAGTTACTGGCGTAGATTCCCTTTTTAACTGAACGGATAATTTCTTCGTGCTCGGATTCACCGGGAAGCATGTAAGTATTGGTCATTCTTGGCATTGGAAGGTGTGCGTATGATTCTCTTCTTCCGTTTCCTGTTGACTGTGTACCCATCAGTCGTGCGTTACGTTTATCTTGCATGTAGGCTTTGAGGATTCCATTTTCAATCAGCGTGGTACAATTTGTAGCAGTGCCTTCATCATCAATGGTCAAAGAACCCCGACGATTTTCAAGGGTACCATTGTCAACAATGGTACAGATTGAAGAGGCTACTCGCTCTCCAATTCGACCGCTGAATGCGGAAGACCCTTTGCGGTTAAAATCACCTTCAAGTCCATGTCCTATGGCTTCATGCAGTAGCACTCCTGGCCATCCTGGGCCCAATACAACGGTCATGTTACCTGCAGGGGCGTCAATTGCCTCAAGGTTGATCAGAGCTTGATCCACAGCATCTTTAGCCAATGCTAAGGTTTCAGCAGATGCACAATATTGTTCATTATTAAGTTCTACGAAGCGCTTGTAATCTTCACGCCCTCCAGCACCCGCAGAGCCTTTTTCTCGTCGCTCTCCCTGCTCAGCAATGACACTGATACTACAACGAACCAGCGGCCTAATATCAGCCATTAATGTTCCATCATTGGCCATCACCATCATTTGTTCATAATTGCCTGATATCGATGCGGTGACTTGGATAATTCGAGGATCAAGTTTCCGTGCGTAACGATCGATTTCTTCCAATAGACTAATTTTAGCCTTATCAGGAATGCTTGTTAATGGATCACTGGCAGCATAAAGAGGGGTAATCTGTCGACTATTAGCCGGTTTTAATATTCCATCCTGTCCTATTTTGGCAATGGAGCGAGCAGCTAAGGCAGATTGTTGTAAGGCAGGGAGTAATAAATCTTCTGAATAGGCAAAGCCAGTCTTATCACCCGCCATTGCCCTAATGCCTACACCCGAATCGGCGTTATAGTGGCCATCACGTACAATAGAATCTTCTAAGCTCCATGATTCATGACGATTACTTTGAAAAAATAGGTCGGCGTTATCCACGGACTTTCCAAGGATTGTACCCATCACGGACCAAAGATCATTAAGACTGATGGCACCGGGTGCTAAGAAGTGTTGTTGCACTGATTGTAAAATATTAGAAGTCATTGTTTAATTATTTAAAACTGCTCAAAGATGATTGGAATGAAAGTTTAACCCAGCAAGGGTTTAGATGATATTAATTCTTATAAGCATTAATTCTTAAAAGCGCCATCACAATTAAATGCGGGTTTTACGGTCTCGTCCTCGATAATGGTAGGAGAGTCTTGTTGAGTGGTGTCTACTGCCACCGTTCCTTGAGATTTTCCAAGTTGGATAATATTAGGGTTTGTAAAAGAGCCATCAACTTTATAAAGAATGCCTGTGACGACTTTCAGAGCGGGCTCAAATATTTTACTCATCAAAAAAACCAGAACACCTGTGACAGGTTCAATAGCCCAGCCTGCAAGAATGGGTAAACTTGCACTGAGATCGGGGGTGACTAAAATACATTGTTCAATCCGATCATTTGGTAAATCTGAATGCCCCTTCATCTCGACATCTGCAGAGGTACCATTAATCTTAAAGTTCGATGTTGTAAATACGCCCTTATCAATATTAAAGTCTCCATTCATACTGGTGTAAAAAAAACCTTCACCAAAGAGATCTGAAAAATCGAGCGTTAATCTTCGAGCAATAGAGCCAAGGCTGAATAAGGAAAAGATGCGAGCATTTTTGTCGCTGACATCTTCTTGAGAACCTTTACCTGTTTTAATGTTCAGTTTACCAAAGAGTGATTTTGTATTAAACATCATTGGATCGCCTTGCCAAGATAACTCTCCAGCGATGACAGCATTGGTATCATGAATGCCTGTATTGATATTGATTAGAGAGATCAAATCACCTAACTTTTTGCTATTGAGCTCGCCTGAAAGATGAGTGCTTACATGATTATTTTTATCGGTTTTCCAGTCTCCTTTAATGTTGAGACCAAGTAACGTTGAGCTGTCCATATAAAGACTAAACGAATTACCATTTTCTAATGGTTTAATATTGATGAGAGTGCGACCTAACTTTTTGTCATTGTAGATACATTCTAAACATTGAATATTTAGTAGCGGTAGAATGTTTGTATTTGCTGCCCTTAACTCATCAGACTCTATGGATGTTTCAGCTTCATCATCTGAGTCTGTTTGCAGCGTTTCTTCTGGAAACAAGTCAGCAATCATTAGTTTCGAGAGGTTGATATCAATAGCATCTGTTGACAAGTTTTCAGGAATAACGATTTCACCACTAATAGAATCACTTTTAAGATTCACTTGAAATGCCTGTTTTGAAGAATCTGTATCTGTGGATGTATTCACTAATACATCATCGAAGCTTAAGAAATAATAGTTAAGTTTCTTGATATTAAAATTGGAAACCCTAAAGTTATTTAATTCAGCGTTGTTTTGTTTATTGTTACTTTCATAACCATTTTTTCCGAGATTGAATATTTCTAACCAATCATTTAAATTAATTTTACTCACCTTTCCGGTTAATTCAATGCCATCATTTTCAGGAATAACCGCATCATCAGTCCGGGTGCCAGTATCATCAAAGACTATTTGGCCGCGACTTGCTTGATCAACAAAACTAGAGATAATTAGATTGACCTTATTGGATATTGAAGAGGTTATTAATTGATTGTCATTTCTAAAAAGCTGGTGTGTTAATGTAAAATGTTCTGCTTGCTCAGCAGTCTTTTCCAGAGGAAAAGGAAGACTACTTGAAAAACCCACCAGATCTGACCTTACATCAAGATTCATTAAAAGATCGGTGTCTGAAGATGTTTCAGGTAATATAATTTCTGATTGATATTGGGTGCTCCCTTTAATATCTGCAGGAATAAACTGCGGAAATATTTCCCGTAGTTCAGCCGATGATACTTTTCCTACTGATGTTATCTTTGTGGTTAACCGACCAGAGTCATCAGAGGATTGAGACAGGTTGACGGAGGTAGTGCCACCCAGTAATTCAACAGAAAGATTGTTCGCGCTGATTAATGAATTTTCAATGATAAGATTCCCATTAATCCTATTAATAGGCATGTTCAGTGGTGCGAGAATTAAGTGATTATCGTTAAGTTTTATCTCACCGTTCACTAATGCACCGGATTCATCAAGCGGTATGATTAAATTTAGGTTTAAGTCAAAAGGGCCCCGTGCAGGAATTACATTGAGCACTTGACCAACTGATTTAGCAAGGGGTGAATTATGAATATAATCGATACCATCTTCAAGTAGACCTTGACTGTGACTGTTAATGACTAGCGTTGTGGGTTGAATCGAAAAGTCTTTAATGATGACCGATGCATTTGATATTTTTTGACCATTACTGAAAGCATTATCCAAATTAATTTCCATTGAATTGCCGAAAAATTTCAACTCACCTGTCATTTTAGTCAGTTCTGGCCACTGTTCATGGAAGGAAAATTGAGTATCAGCAAGTTCAGCATTAATCTTGAAAACACCTTCTTGATGGATAAATGGGAATTTTGATAATGGACCTCGGATTGCTATTTTCGTGTTGTTTAATGTGCCGGAAATAATACTTTGGTCGAGATAATCAATCAGGTTTTTACTCAAGTTTGAAGTGGGTAACAGGTATTTTGTGTTAGCAATGTCGGCATGATCAATTTCTGAATATAGGTCTAATTCCATATCCTTTGATTTCTGATTAATACGATATCGCGCATCGGCAAGTAGCTTCATGTTGAGCAAGTCTACCTCTAGATTCAAAACATCAACGATGATTTCATCTTTGGATATTACCCAATTAAGCTGGCTCGAAAAATGATTAATGTTAATAGGCCATCGGAACATGGAAGGATAGCGCAGAACACTGTCCTTACCGAAGATACTGATCTGTCCCTCATTATCTTCAATGTGCAAATGACCTGATAGTTTGTTTAAACCAGGATTATTTTTCCAATGTTGAAATCCAACATCTTTTATTTGAGCAGAGATTTTATAATTTTGAATTTCACTATTGATTGTTGTTGCACTGAAGATTCCCTTATCGATGTTGCCTAATAAGTCCATCTTAATGAGTTGTTCACGGTATTGAGGTTTGAGATTGGGCTTGGCAATTAAGACATCGGACCAAAGTCCGAGATCGATATTACTGGCGGTAATTTCATAATGTTTAGAGTTGTCTAACTTCGACATTTCCATAAAAAATGAGGGTTCAACTCGCTTTTTATTTTGATAGATAATTTCGGTGTTTTGTAACTCCATTTGCCAACCGTTATCAATGCGTTTCCAAGCGAGATAACTGTTAAATTTACTGAGGCTAATTTGCGGTTCATCTAAAAATGCCATCAAGAAATCATTAACGTTAAAAGATATAAGTGCAGAATCGAAATGACTATTTTTCCAGTCGGCCCAAATTTTTAAATCAAGTTTCCCTGAACTGATCTCAGATTGGTCCCAAATAGCCTTATTGGGTAGTGCGACAATATCGACCGTATTGGTACTAATATAAAACTGTGCTTTTGTTTCAGGATCGGTTAGAAATCCGTCAGCTTCAATTACAAAGTTAACTTTATTATTCCCACGAAGTTTCGTGAGACCTTTTAACTGATAAATGTTTTTACCCTTTTCAAAAACTATTTCATCAAGGGTCAGTGGAAATTCTTCACCATTGTGTAGGGTTATATCTAGATGCGTCTTAAACAGCGTTACCCTCGATTGATTCTGCAACCAATCTTGAATTGATGAGGCTAGGGCAGGGTCAATTTCTGTTGATTTAGCCTTAGACTGCTTGATATTAGTGAGAATAAATTCGGAGTTTTGTTGCTGATTGATCACTAGAGAAAGACCATCGATGGTTAAACTATCGGTGATCAGAGTTCTATAAAAGAGTGATTGAAATGGAGCGACGCTTAGTTTTATTGATTGAATGAACGTGAATACCGCCGACGGATCTTTAAAATCATAACCTAAATGAAGATTCTTGATTTCAATGACGGGCCCGATGCTATCCCAAGTGCCTTCAATTGCACCAATGGATATATCCATGCCAATTTGTTGTTCAATGGTCGTTTCAATGCTGTCTTTATATTCATTAAGTGATGGCATCATAAAACGAGCAAAAGTGACAAGTAAAGCGAGTACAATGAGGACTACAGCTGCAGTTTGCCAGCACAGATTAAGGAAAATAAAACAAACTTTCTTAAACATTCGAGTTACAACATCACATCAAAACGACATCATACTGTTCCTGCGTATAAAGAGGATCAGACTTGAACTGTATTGGTTTTCCGATAAATTCTTCTAACTCAGCAACCATAAATGAAGACTCATCCTGTAGCATTTCAACCACTTGACTCGCCGCCATGACTAGGAATTTTTGTCCACCATAGGCACGTTCCGAACGTATGATTTCTCTAAATATTTCTAGGTAAACGCTTTCAATGCTCTTGATGGAGCCTCGTTCGTTACAAACAGGGCATTTTTCACAGAGTAGATGTTCGAGGCTTTCTCGAGTTCGTTTACGAGTCATTTCTACAAGTCCAAGACTTGAAACTTCAGAGATATTTGTTCGTACGGTGTCTTTTATAAGTGCCTTCTCGAGTGTCTTTAGCACCTGTTGCTTATGCTCAGTAATCTTCATATCAATAAAGTCGATGATGATGATTCCGCCCAAATTACGTAACCTCAGTTGACGTGCTAAAGCTGTGGCTGCTTCAAGGTTGGTTTTAAATATTGTTTCTTCAAGATTGCGATGACCTACAAAAGCTCCAGTATTAACGTCAATGGTGGTCATTGCCTCTGTTTGGTCGATAACTAGGTAGCCACCAGATTTGAGCTGTACAGTACGCTCTAGAGCCTTTTGGATCTCATCTTCAACGCTATAGAGGTCAAATATAGGGTGCTCACCCGTATAGAGCTCAATTTTATCGACCAGTTCAGGAACAAACTGCTCGATGAAACAACAGGCTCTGGCATAACTTTCTCTTGAATCAATTCGTATTCTATCGATATTGGCAATGTCGATATCTCTTAAAGTTCTCAGTAGTAGAGTTAAGTCTTCATGGAGAATGGTTCGTTCTTTAGCGGTAGATTTACTCTGCTCAATAGAATCCCATAGTTTTGTGAGGAATTTGATGTCTGAAGAAAACTTTTGATCCTCTACGCCTTCTGCTGCAGTTCTGATGATAAATCCATGTGAAGACTCGCTCGACTCTCCATTCGACTCTCTATTCGACTCTCTATTCGATAAGCCAACAACCAAATCTTTGAGTCGTTTTTTTTCTTCCTGTGATTCTATTTTTTGTGAAACGCCAATATGTGCGACATCAGGCATCAACACAAGATAGCGGGATGCAACCGTTAATTGCGTGGTTAGACGTGCACCCTTTGTACCAATTGGATCTTTAATCACCTGGACAAAAATTGTTTGTCCAGGTCTCAAAAGCTTGGTGATGTCTTCCTCAGGTGGTTCGCTGATTGTGTCGCCATTCTTATCATCAGCAGTTTGCTGTTTGGGTTTCTGTAGCAAATCTGATAGATGTAAAAAAGCGGCTCTTTCAATGCCGATTTCTACAAATGCTGATTGCATTCCTGGTAAGACGCGAACGACTTTCCCGCAATAAACATTGCCAACAAGGCCTCTTCGACTGGTTCGTTCAACAACCAGTTCTTGAACGACGCCATTTTCGACAATGGCAATTCTTGTTTCTCTGGGTGTTACATTAATGAGTAATTCTTCAGGCATATTATTGTCTATATCTTATTGATACTAGTCATAGTAACTCGTTATCGGCTTGAAATCAGCGAACGTTTAAATATCTTCTTAAATCTCTCAGTAATAAAAATATCCAAGGCCAAAAGAAAGTACTGGAGATAATGGGTAACCAATACATCCCTGAGCGTGGTTGTGAGGTAATAAAGTTTTGAATCCAAAGACTCAATACGAGATCGAGCCCCACCATTAGTCCGACAACTGCAGATTGTTTCCAAAGAGGAAAAAGTCTTAGACGATTGGTAAGGAGTAAGATTAAATAGGCAATTATTGCCATGGATAGACCATGCACACCTAATACAGAACCAAGTGCAACATCGGTAATAAGTCCCAGTACCCAAGCTACGACGATACCTATTCTGTGAGGCAGAGCCATGGTCCAATAAATGACAACCATCAACAGCCAGTTAGGGCGCCACCAAACTAAAAAGTCAGGAAGCGGGAAGAGCATCATTATGATGGCGACCAAAAAGGTACTTATAATTGCATAGGTACCGTGTTGTGCAGTTTTCAATGTTCTACCTTATTCTCAGTTGTAGACGCCGCCTGAGCAAAATTTGGCCATAGGAGAATGACTAAACCCGTTCTGAGTAGGTCTGCACTTGTAGTGACATTTGCACTTGCAAAAGATTGTCCTCGATCGGTATTAAATGAATCGACGGTACCCACAGGAAAACCAACTGGAAATCTCATTCCTAGCCCGGAAGTGACAATGACATCACCTGGTTTTATATCTGCTGTATGGGGTAGTTGGCCTAGGATGAGTTGATTAGCAAGTCCTGTGCCCTTAGCAATTGCCCGAAACCCATTGCGCAATATTTTTACAGGAATTGCATGAGTGTTATCGGTTATCAGTAGCACTTTACTGGTCATAACGGAGGTATCGATGACTTGCCCGAGTATGCCCGTAGAATCAAGAATAGGTTGACCCAGATATACTCCATCTTTGGTGCCTTTATTGATGGTGACGGTATGATTCGATGGAGCAGAATCAACGCTCATGATTTCGGCAATTCTGCGTCTACCACGTTCGCGTTTAAGTGAGCCGAGGAGTTGCCTTAAATGGGCATTTTCAGATTCCAATGAAATCATTTTTTGAGATTGAACTTTTAAAAACATTTGTTCATCTCGCAACTCTTTAATTTCTAACATCAGTTGTGAGCGAGAAGTCATGGAAGTGTCTGCCCAGTCTAAAAATCCCGAAGGCAATGATGCGAGAAATTCGAATGGGCTTAGAGCCGTGGACAAGAAAAATCGAATCGATGACGTTTGTTGTCGCTGATTATCAGAAACCATTAAAAAAATGGACAGTGTGAGAACGATTGCCAATCGGATTATTTGGGAAGGACCCCGACTAAATATTGTCTTGATAGCAGGTCCTCCAACCGGATCTATGATCGATAATGAATGATTAAACTCGAAGTTTTATTCGTAAGAGAATACATCGCCGCCATGTTCATCGATCATTTCTAGCGCGATACCGCCACCTCTAGCCACGCAGGTCAATGGATCTTCAGCGACGATGACGGGTAATCCGGTTTCTTCCATAAACAATCGGTCGAGGTCTCTGAGTAACGCTCCACCACCGGTGAGTACCATTCCGCGTTCAGATATATCTGCCGCAAGTTCTGGTGGTGATTGCTCTAGAGCAGCTTTAACAGCCCGTACTATGCCTGATAATGGATCCTGTAATGCTTCAAGAATTTCATTGCTGTTGATACTGAAACTACGTGGTACACCTTCGGCCAAGTTTCGTCCTCGCACATCAATTTCAAGAACTTTATTACCTGGGAATGCTGTTCCTATCTCTTGTTTGATTCGTTCAGCCGTTGCTTCACCAATAACAGTACCGTAATTCCTACGGATGTAATCGATAATGGCATCATCAAAATGATCACCACCAATTCTTACAGATTCAGAATAAACCACACCATTGAGTGAGATAATGGCAACTTCTGTTGTTCCGCCACCAATATCCACAACCATAGAACCCGTAGGTTCACTAATGGGCATTCCTGCACCGATTGCAGCAGCCATGGGTTCTTCAATGAGATAAACTTCGCGAGCACCAGCACCGTATGCCGATTCTTTAATGGCACGTCGCTCAACCTGAGTAGAGCCACAGGGAACGCAAATTAGTACTCTAGGACTTGGTTTGAAAAATGTCGAGTCATGTACTTTTTTAATGAAATGTTGGAGCATTTTTTCAGTGACTGTGAAATCTGCAATAACACCATCTTTGAGGGGTCTAATTGCTTTGATGTTGCCAGGAGTTCGGCCCAACATCATTTTCGCTTCAATGCCGACCTCCTTGATTGATTTGCCTCCACCAGCACGATCGAGTCGAATAGCAACCACAGAAGGTTCATTCAGTACAATGCCCTTATCGCGGACATAAATTAAAGTATTTGCTGTGCCTAGATCGATTGAAAGGTCAGTAGAAATCAATCCACGTAATTTTTTAAAAAACATAATATCAGGGGCTTCCCAGAAAATTGTTATTGTTAGAGAAATTGTACATATTGTAATACAGAACTAATCATTGTCTGAAGCCTGAAATGCAAAATAATTGGCAGTTATCGTTAATAAAATGCATTTTGCCTACAAATTAGGGTATTTTCACAATATTTCAATTCATTCTAGGCTTTATTGGACAGTTTTAACAAAAATGGTTCACTAAAAAATTCCTAGTCGTTGCTTACCGGCCGACTATTTCTTAGCCAAGCAGTCATGTCTCCATCAATGTGAAATAATCGTGAGTAATCATTTGCAGCGAGGACACGAGCAATAACACTGACACGTCTTCCTGAACGACAATACATGATGACATCCTTATCTTTAGGGATTTCACTCAGTCTTGAGCCAACATCGCCGTGACTAATGTTACAGGCACCCTTGATATGTCCACCAGCAAATTCCTGACTTGTACGACAATCTAATAGGAAGAAATTATCAGAATCATCGTTTTGACGACTCATATATTCCTCTTGAGATAAATCAGTAGCAATGGGCGCAGCGGGTGGTGAAGGCTGAAGCATGGATAAAAATGATTGTAAGATAGAAGCCATTTTATAAAGTCCTAACAGGTTGTTGATGAGCCAATTATAGGGATTAAAATTCAATAAGAAAGAATGTTAATAAGAGAATGCTAATATAGCAAGCAATTAGTCTTCAGAATGTTGAATGATTTCTTCTAGTTTTAAATCTGATAATTTTAAAATTGAGCGAATGAGCCAAAAAAGAGTGCCCATCATCATGACCATTGATGGTAAAGCGATGACAGGGTAACTGACTAAAGTAAGCTTTCCCAATTCCTCATTAAAGGCTTCGGTACCTGCGGGACTAGTGACAATCATTGTTGCGAGTATATAGTTTAGAGTTGCAGAGAAGAAAAATGTCCCGCTTAGTAAATAGGATGTTTTCGTTAATCGTTGTTCAAAATCAACTCGGGTTCCCTTTGCTTCCATGGCCTTATCAACACGATCGACATCGATAAAACTAGGGTTATATAATATTTTTTTAACCAGGGGATATTTTGTTTTCATTGAGCCCAGAACGACCAGGCCAATTAATAAAGGTACTGCAGCTTCTTTAATGGCGAGCCATTTGGGTTCGAGTTCCAATATTCCAATGCTACCCGTAAGTAACACGCTGATGATCCCTAATATTGAGATGAAATTAAACTTCTTATGAATAATTAATTCATAAAGTCCATAGAACAATGGAAATGATAAGGCCGTTAATAGTGCATAGGTAGAACCGAGCCATTCATCACCACTCAGTTTCATTAAAATAACAGAGGGAATAATAATGCTGATCATCAGATCGGCTAAGGGGTTATTTTTTTTTTGGTTGTTGATATTCATAGTCTCTGTTGAAATTGGATTATTTTGAAGTGTCACCAACGCGTAGTTCTTCTAATAGAGGCCGCGTTGTGTTGATTTGACTTAAACGATAATTACCGCCATAGGCATGAAATTCAAATATTTCGGGTCGGACCCATCGAGTTAACTTAAAACCATGGATACCTGTGTGGGTTGGAAACAATTGTTTTAATACTTGCTCATCGAGCACAAGCTGACGGTATTCTACGATCTCTAAACAACAGCCATTATTCCCAAATTCTACCCGCTCAATAAAGATCAGCTTTTCACGATTAACGGTGTTAGTAGAAACCCTAAAAGTATGTCCTTTAAGGGGGTTGTTTTTAGCATCCTCATACCAAACGTACGGTCCAGTAGAGAGAAATTCTGGAAAAGGGTATTGAGGTCGAACTTCTTTCTTTAAGGTCGTCAGTTTAACTTCTGCAAAAAGCGGGCTGGTGACAAAACTGATCAGCGTTGTTGCAAATAGTATTTTAATGAGCGCATTCAATAGGGGTGTAATATTGTTCATAACTGGATTCTCTAATCTATCTGCGACAATTATATCCTATATTGCCGTCTTCTAATGAACTGTTTGATAACTTTATTGGCTTAAGGATAGTTTGTGCTCAACATACTCTTGAATTTGTTCTTCTAATACGTCCAGAGGCACCGAACCCTGTCCGAGTACTGCCTCGTGAAATTCTCGAATATCGAAAAGATCTGAAAGTTTTGTTTGTGCAAAGTTGCGCAATTGTTTTATTTTTAATTCACCTATTTTGTAGGAAAGAGCTTGAGCTGGCCAGCTTATGTATCGATCAATTTCTGTATGCACATTATGCAGTGACAGAGCAGTGTTTGATGCAAGGTAATCACGAGCCTTTTGCCTGCTCCATCCTTTCGCGTGAATTCCTGTATCGACCACTAAACGAACAGCACGCCACATTTCATAGGTGAGTCGACCAAAGTTACTATAGGGATCTTGATAAAAACCTGCTTCAATTCCTAACCATTCAGAGTAGAGTCCCCAGCCCTCACCGAAGGCACTAATGTAGGATTGTTGGCGAAAGAGTGGTAAATTTTCAAGTTCATTGTTCAGTGATATTTGCAAATGATGTCCTGGGACAGCTTCATGGAAGGTGAGAGCTTCAAGAACATAGAGAGGTCTCTTCTTCAGATTATAGGTGTTAACCCAATAATACCCAGGCTTTACACCATCCTTTGGTGCAGGAATATATCGACCTGTAGTGTAGGTGGGTGCTATTGAATCTGGAACAGCTTGCACCCCATAGGGTAATCTGGGTAAGGATTTAAACAAAGAAGGTAGTTTTGCGTCCATTTTTTTAGCAATGTAGGAAGCTTGTTTCAACAACTGCTCTGCAGATGTTGCATAAAATTGTGGGTCGGAACGTAAAAACTGGATGAAGGTCTTAAAGTCACCGTCAAAATTTAGGTCTTTGATAATTTGTGCCATTTCCAGTCTAATGCGAGCAACTTCATCGAGTCCTAGCTGATGGATTTCATCAACTGTTAGCTCCAAGGTGGTGAAGTGTCTAACGCGTTGTTTGTAGTATTGCTTACCATTAGGCAGTTGTGAGGCAGCAAGCGTTCTCCTTGCGCCAGGACTATATTCATGTTCAAAAAAGTCTGCCAACCGTCGGTATCCTGGAATAACATGGGAGTTAATGATATCTAATGAGTGGTTTATTAATTGTTCTTTCTCTTTGTTTGAGAAATGTTTGGGAAGTTTTGTGAAAGGTTGAAAAAATACACTCTCATCCGCCTTGATTAGAAAGGGCTTAACCGTAGAAACGATATTCGTCAGCAGTTCTTTTGGCAGGGTCATGCCATTCTTCAAACCTTCTCTCATATGTGACAATTGTGAATCTACTTGGGTTGGCCAAGATTTAAGGGTTTGAATATAGTTTTGATAATCCTCAACTGTTTGTAAAGGAACTCTATCGGGGATTCTTGCAAAGCTTGTATAGAAACCAGAATCGAGAGTGAAAGGAATTTGATAATCTGCAAACTTAAATAGAGCGAGGCTATTATCAATCTGAGCCTTGAATATTCTATAATTAATTTGTGACACTCGATCAAGCTGTTGGTAATTGATGGATTCCAACCGATTGAGTATTGATTGATTGAATATAGATTGTTGAGTTAATGCCAGTAATGATACATCGGCTAGTTTGGTAATTGGGATGTTGGGATCGGCAGAATTTGCAAAGATTGGATTCGTGTCCATTTTGTATTGCCAATGATCGGCAAAAATTTGATTTAAATGGTTGGTATTACTGTCACCTATCTCTTGAGTGATGTCACCAGTTGCTTGAACTGCACATTGCAGGTTAACGCTCAGTATAAACAGTAAAATATGCACTTGATTCATAGTTTATTCCTAACTTATTTTGAAACGAGAATAAAAGTTAAATTTTTTGAATAGCTATAATGCTTGTTTAATCAATAAGTTACGTAATCTTGATATGAGTTTTTGAATAAAGTTGAAAAAACACTGAACTTTTTGATGAGCTGCCGGTCAGAGATATTGAAGCAAAGTTATTTCCTTATTTGGTTGTTTGACCCCCGTTTAATGGCTACCGTAAAAAGTAGCCATTTTTTTGTGCCATTTTTAATGTCATTCTGCTATTTTTAATGTCACTCTAAAATGCAATTCTAAACGATTATTCAGCTTCATCCCGATTCAAACTATTATGATTGATAACACCCTTAGCTTTAATTGCATAATCCTTAGCCTGCTGAGCATCATCTAATCGCTGACTTTCTAAATCAATAATTTCTGCACTGTTAGTCTTTGTGGCGGTCGTTTCTGTTTCATTAGATTCAGCTTCAGATTCAGATTCAGCTTCAGCTTCTGGAGCAACCTTTGTTGTAATTTCCTTTTCAGACCTATTTTGTTGATTAAGTTGTTGGCTTTTAGGATCGAGGTGGGCCATGCCTGAGCGTGCAACATCGACCATATAGTCATCGGCAGAACTTGTGTGTGTTCTTAAGGGGTCACCCTCATTATTCAGTTTAGGTGATACAACAGGAGTTTCAACTGCAAGTATATTCACGTGACTAGCTGTCAAATCACGAGGGATACTACGTCTATCACACAGGCCATAAGCACCTGAGGACATGTGATCGTATAAATTTCGGTATTTTTCTGTGATATCACCAAAAAGGTTTGCAGAGGTCGAGAAGTGTTCGGCCACCGAGTCTTTATATGTCTGATGTTCTTGTTTTTGCTCACTCAATTGTTCTTCGAGCGCTTTAATGCGTGCGGCATTAGGGGCAACAATCTTACCTGCAAAAATACCTGCAGCAAAGGCTACAACAACTAGTATTAATCCTGAAAAAAATTCCACAATTTACTCCTGCTCTTCAGTGGGTTGACTCAGTTCTTCTTCAAATCCAAAATAACTCATATCGGGTATCCTCATAGGATACAGGATTCCATCAAGATGATCACATTCATGTTGTACTACAATGGCGTGAAATCCTTCAACAGTTCTATCGATGACTTCACCGGTCTGATCAACACCTTTATAGCGTATTTTTGTATAACGAGGTACCAGTCCTCGCATACCAGGAATACTAAGGCAGCCTTCCCAGCTTTCCTCTACATCCTGAGCTAAAATCTCGATTTCAGGATTGATCAAAATCGTTAGAGGCACGTTATCGGTGTCGGGGTAGCGTGCATTCTGATCAACACCAAAGACGACAACACGTTTGAAAATACCGATTTGTGGAGCAGCGAGTCCTGCGCCATCATTGGCATCCATAGTATCGAGCATGTCGACAATTAATTGATCAATTTCGGCATTGGGCAAATCACCCACCACTTCAGAAGTGTCGAGTAATCTTGGATCACCCATTCTTAAAATTGTTTTAGTTGTCATAGTCACAATGCTACTATAGGTAGTGGCACATTAAAATAAAAATAAAGCGGTGGTTTTGCACGGTGAATATGCTAATAGATTGGAACAGTAAAAATGCTGGTGAGCACAAACTCATGCTCAAGGGGGAAGTGGGTGATATTGAAGCTATTATTCATTTACCTGAGAATTTTAGCTCTAAAGCAATATTAATATGTTGTCACCCTCATCCTTTGTATGGTGGAACCATGACCAACAAAATCGTACACACAATTTGTAAGACAATGAGTAAAATTGGTGTGCCCGCTTTGCGTTTCAACTTTCGGGGTATCGGAAAGTCTGAGGGTAAGCACGACGAGGGTATTGGTGAAAGTAAAGACTTACTTAATTTGTGTCAACAGATGCGTGATTGTTGGCCCGATAAAGAATTGTGGCTTGCAGGTTTCTCTTTTGGTTCCTGGGTTGCTGCAAATTCAGCTGATGAAGCTGGTGCTGCACAGCTATTGAGTATTGCTCCTCCCGTGAATCATTTTGACTTTCAAACTTCAAAGAAACCCAGCTGTCCTTGGTTGATATTTATGGGAGAGGAGGACGATGTGGTGGAGCCAGATGCAGTATTTAACTGGATTGATAATCAACAAACAAAACCGGAACTCATCCGTTTTGCAGATACAGGGCATTTCTTCCATGGAAAAATCGTTAAGATGGCAAATCTTCTCGAAGAGCATTACCGTCCTCTGGTATAAAATAAAGTAAAGATCTCCTATTAATATGACCCCAGTAAATAAATCCCCTCTTCAGAGATATCAGCAAGATATTGAAAACAATGGTTTCTCTAATGATGAGGCTCAAAGAAGAGCAATGACGGCTCTCGACCAACTTTATTTTCGATTATTAGAAAATGAGAACAATAGTTCGAATCTACTGAGCCGAATTTTCAAAAAGGGCAATAAACCGATAAAGGGACTCTACATGTGGGGTGGAGTAGGGCGCGGTAAAACCTATTTGATGGATACTTTTTTTGATGCGCTACCCATCAAAAAGAAAAAGCGTATGCATTTTCATCGCTTCATGTATTGGGTCCACAATGAGTTGATACAGCTTGCCGGTAAAAGCGATCCCTTAACACTCATCGCTAATAAGCTTGCAGCAGAAACGACCATTCTATGTTTTGATGAATTTTTTGTGAGCGATATTGGCGATGCAATGATTTTATCAACTTTATTACAAGAGATGTTTAATCTTAATATGAGTCTTGTTGCCACATCTAATATTGTTCCGGACCGGCTGTATTGGAATGGATTACAAAGAACACGGTTTTTACCCGCAATTGGGCTCATTAATAAACACACTCAGGTATTAAATGTAGACGGTGGCATAGATTACCGTCTGAGAACATTAGAGCAGGCTGAAATATACCATTCACCACTGGATCAGGCTGCAGAAGACAATTTAGAGTTTAGTTTTAGCAATCTTGCCGTCGATCAAATCCTTAAAGACACCACAATCATCATCAACGATAGAGAAATCCCCGTTATCGCAGCAGCGGATGGTATCGTTTGGCTAAATTTTTCAGCGGCCTGCGCGGGCCCAAGAAGTTCACGCGACTATATCGAGTTATCAAAGTTGTGTCATTCAGTACTACTGGCTGATGTTCCGCAGTTGGATGATGAAATAAATGATCAGGTACGGCGCTTCATCAGCCTAGTCGATGAATTCTATGAACGCCACGTCAAACTCATCATCTCAGCAGCAATGCCACTCACAGAAATCTACAAAGGCAAAGAACTAAGCTTCGAATTCAAACGCACAATCAGCCGCCTACAAGAAATGCAGTCTCACGACTACCTAGCAAAAGAGCATATTCCATAACAATGCTCTCACCTTAAAATGAGTTCTTTTTCTCTGATGGATGGAAATCTTTCTACAATAAAAAGCATGGTGTAACTCCTAATATTTTGCAGGTCTCTGAGCCATGGATGGCGAAGCGAAGCGTACAGGGATGTATTCACCGCGCCTTGCAAAATATTAGGAGTTACACCATGCTTTAAAGTACTGATCTATAAGGCTATTTTACCAGCACATAATGAACCTATATTTTTATGCATTTTTTACCTTTTCATACTTGTATCTTACTCATCATTTCTGTAGAATTCGCGCTCCTTGGTGGAACTGATGTCCATTTAAGGCCGAATTGGAGTAAAAAATGAAAACCTTTAGTGCAAAACCAGCATCTGTAGAACGCGATTGGTTCGTAATTGACGCTGATGGCTTAACACTTGGCAGAATGGCTACAGCAATCGCTAGCAGATTACGTGGAAAACATAAGGCTGAATACACGCCACACGTAGACACCGGTGATTACATCGTAGTGATCAATGCTGAGAAAGTTAAAGTAACAGGCAAGAAAGCCTCAGATAAGATTTACTACAGCCACACAGGATATCCTGGTGGAATAAAAGAAATTAGCTTTGAGAAATTACAGGCAATTAAACCTGAAATGATCATTGAAAAAGCGGTTAAAGGCATGCTTCCTAGAAATCCACTTGGAAGAGACATGTTTCGTAAATTAAAAGTCTATGCCGGTAACGAGCATAATCATGCTGCACAGCAGCCACAACCATTAGAGATTTAAAACTATGGCAGTAACACAACATTACGGTACAGGACGTCGAAAGAGTTCAACAGCCCGAGTCTACCTTGTTAAAGGCGCTGGTAAAATCACCGTTAACAAACGCTCATTAGATGAGTACTTTGGTCGTGAAACTTCAAGAATGGTTGTTCGTCAGCCACTAGAGTTAACTGAAACTCTTGATCAATTCGATATCAACGTCACCGTTGTTGGTGGTGGTGGAACAGGTCAGGCTGGTGCAATTCGTCACGGAATCACTCGTGCATTAATGGAATATGATGAGACACTTCGCCCAACATTGCGTAAAGCTGGATTTGTTACACGTGATGCTCGACGTGTAGAGCGTAAGAAAGTCGGCTTGCACAAGGCTAGAAAGCGTCCACAATTCTCAAAACGTTAATCGAGAATTTACATTCAAAAAATGTCCGATTTGTTCGGACTTTTTTTTGTGATTAATTTACCGCGATAGTTTTTAGTATTGATCTTTCACTCATTATTCTTTGATGAATTATGGTTCCTTGAGATGGATCAAAGAATCTCGTTAAAATAATCAATACAAACCGCTACAATCGCTGCTTTTCCTTGTAAAAAACAGATCTTTTTATTATCATGTTGCGCACTTACTAGTGCTTATTCAAATTGATTGTTTTGGTTAGTTGATAATCAGTCTTAATCGAATAAGTCACATCACAATTAACTAACTGATTTGCCTCAGAGGAGAGACTCAGTATGAGTTCTGATGCTGTAACGATAATCGATGCTGCAGACATGGGAAGACGCCGTTTCTTAACGGGATCAACCATAGTCGTAGGCGCAATTGGCGCCGGATTTGTAGCTGTACCATTTTTAGGTTCTTGGATGCCAAGTAAAAAAGCATTGGCCGCTGGAGCACCTGTTGAAGCTGACATAGCAAAACTCGATATGGGTCAAGCCATTAAAGTTGAATGGCGGGGCAAAAGTGTAATCATTGTCAGACGCAGCGAAAAAGTTTTAGAGACTTTGACTGAGGTCGAATCTAAATTAGCCGATCCTAATTCTGAAAATACTGCGCAGCAACCTGAGTATGCACTGAATCAACATCGCTCAATTAATAGTGAGTATTTGATATTATTGAGTTGGTGTACACATCTTGGCTGCTCACCTACCTTTGCTCCTGAAGTAAGGGCAGATTGGCAAGGTGGTTTCATCTGTCCCTGTCACGGTTCTAAATTTGATATGGCGGGACGGGTTCATAAAGGAATGCCAGCACCAACAAATATGATCGTTCCACCTCATCAGTATCTAAGCGACACTCGAATACTCATTGGTGTTGATCAAGGAGCGCAGGTCTAATGTCAGATCCTCAATCTTCAACAAATGATAAAGGTACTTTCATGGAGTGGATCGACGCACGATTCCCCGCTACGAAAGTATGGAATGAGCATATTGCTGAATATTATGCACCGAAGAATTTTAACTTTTGGTATTTCTTTGGTTCATTAGCAATGATTGTTTTAGTGAATCAAATTATCACCGGTATTTGGTTAACAATGAATTACAATCCTTCATCAGAGCAGGCGTTTGCATCTGTTGAATTCATCATGCGTGATGTTGAATGGGGTTGGTTGCTTCGTTACATGCACTCCACTGGCGCATCGGCATTTTTCATCGTTATTTACCTGCATATGTTTAGAGGTCTAATGTACGGCTCTTATAAGGCACCACGGGAATTGCTTTGGGTCTTTGGAATGATCATCTATGTACTGTTAATGGCTGAAGCATTCATGGGCTACTTACTTCCTTGGGGTCAAATGTCCTTTTGGGGAGCACAGGTAATTATCAATCTGTTTGGTGCAATACCTTTCATTGGTGAAGACCTTACATTGTGGATACGGGGTGATTACGTCATCAGTGGCGCCACACTAACCCGTTTCTTTGCACTTCACGTAGTTGCTGTGCCTATCGCTCTATTGTTAATGGTATTCTTACATTTGGTCGCACTCCATAAGGTGGGTTCAAACAATCCTGATGGAATTGAGATTAAAGCCAATAAAAATGCTGAAGGTATTCCATTAGATGGCATTCCATTTCACCCTTACTACACAGTCAAAGATATTATGGGTGTGGTCGGATTCTTAATACTATTCAGTGCGGCATTGTTCTTTGCTCCTGAAATGGGCGGTTATTTCCTTGAACCACCTAATTTCTTACCTGCTGATCCATTAACCACTCCTGCTCATATTGCGCCTGTTTGGTATTTCACACCCTTCTATGCAATTTTACGTGCAATCCCATCAATCGCCGGCTCTGCATTTCCTGGTGTGATGGCGATGGGCTTAGCCATTGTTTTCTTGTTCCTATTGCCATGGTTAGATAAGTCAGAAGTAAAATCCATACGTTATCGTGGTTGGATCTTTAAGTTTATGTTGGCGATGTTTGTTATCAGCTTTTTCATCTTAGGTTATTTGGGTATGCAAGCTCCAACTGAAGGAAAAACATTGTTAGCAAGAGTTGCTTCAGCGGTTTACTTCATGTTCTTTTTGGCGATGCCTTGGTATACGAAAATTGATAAAACAAAACCAGTACCAGATAGGGTGACACACTAATGGCTAAACTATTAAAAACAAAACTCGCCGTTGTTCTATGTATCGCGGGTCTAACATTTGGTCTTCAAGCCTCCACAGACGGTGATACTGAGTCAGCGAATATTCGTTCTGACAATAAAATGTCATTACAATCAGGTGCTAAAACCTATATGAACTATTGCCTAGCCTGTCATAGCTTGCAGTATATGCGGTATGACAAGTTGGTTGATGGTGTTGGAGTACCTGTTGAACTCGTAGAGCAGAACTTAATGTTCACAGGTGACAAAACCAGTGACCACATCACTAATAATATGCCTGCTGCTGACGCTAAAGAATGGTTCGGTATTGTGCCTCCCGATTTGACTCTTATCTCAAGAGTTCGGGGAGCAGATTGGCTGTACACTTATTTAAAAAGCTTCTATGCAGATAGCAACCGTCCATTTGGTGTTAATAACAGTCTCTTTAAAGATGTTGGAATGCCTCATGTACTGGCGCCTCTTCAAGGAAAGCAAGTAAAGACGAATAATGCGGTGGAGCTTGAGTCTAAGATAGAAGCAGCAGATATCGGAATTGCTATTGCTAACAGAGATGGTGATGCAGCAGCAGCGACAAAAAATAAAGCTATAATGCATGAAGCATCTGAAGCTCTTGCTCAGCTAAAACATGATCATCAGTATTTTGAGATTGCATCAGCTGGTTCTTTAAATGGCGAAGAATACAACACTGTCGTTCGTGATTTAGTTAACTTCCTAGATTATGCATCAGAACCGGTTAAACTTGAACGAGAAGCACTGGGTATAAAAGTAATCTTATTCTTGTTGGCGCTCTTTGGGATAACGTATTTACTGAAGAAAGAATACTGGCGCGACATTCATTAATTTTTAACACTATTCATACATTACTATACGATAAGTATACGGAGAGACTGCATGACAGAAGTTGCTAAGCGTTCAATAATGACGCTTTATTCAGGTGATTTAGACATTTACTCACATCAGGTGCGTATTGTGCTTGCTGAAAAGGGTGTCAATTTTGAAGTAATTACTGTTGAACCCGATAATAAGCCAGAAGATTTAGCCGATCTAAATCCCTACAATACCGTTCCAACATTGGTTGATCGTGAATTAGTATTGTTTGAGGCTCGGATCATTATGGAATATCTCGAAGAAAGATTTCCTCACCCACCACTCATGCCTGTTTATCCGGTCGCGAGAGCTCGAAGTCGTCTAATGATGCACCGTGTTGAGCGTGACTGGTATTCATTGATGAGAATCATAGAAGATCCGAAGAAGAAAGAAAATCTAAAGGACAAAGCTCGTAAAGACCTGCAGGATTCTCTAATTACTTTGGCACCGGTATTTTCTGATACACCTTATTTCCTCAGTGAAGACTTTACCTTGGTTGATTGCTGTCTTGCACCACTGTTGTGGAGACTTGATGCACTTGGCGTAGCTCTTTCTGGACGCGGTTCAAAAGAAGTGCTGGGATATATGGATCGATTGTTCGAGAGAGAATCTTTTCAAGCGAGCTTAACAACCGTTGAGCAAGAGTTACACGAAACTGAATACTAGTTTCGGATGATGACCTCAAATCAACCTTATCTTCTTAGAGCCATACATGAATGGATCATTGATAATGATTTGACGCCACATCTGTTGATTAATGCAGAAATTAGTTCAGTAGAGGTACCAAGACAATCTGTTCAAAATGGGCAGATTGTCTTAAATATAGCTACACATGCCATCACTAATCTCCATATGGACAATGAAGCCGTAACTTTTTCGGCACGATTTTCCGGAGTCGCACAAACTGTTTACATCCCCATTCATGCAATATTAGCTATTTACGCAAGTGAAAATGGCCAAGGTATGGTGTTTCCAGAACTCGATTCGAGTCAGCTTGTTAAGGATGAGTCTACGCCAGATATTATAGGTGAAGAAAACTCAGGCGAATCAGCTAAAAACTCGAATGACGATGATTCTGATCCTCCGCCACGATCACCACCTTTTTTAAAGGTGATCAAGTAAATAATACTTACTCAGCCTGACGGACGACTGAATTGATTATTCGCTAACGGATAATTTCAAATACATTAATCACACGCTCGACTCCGTCGATGTCTCGTACAATTGCAATGGCTTTTTCTGCTTCAACTCTGTTGACAATCCCCATCAAAAATAATTCTCCATTTTCTGAAATTACCTTAATGTGGGAAGAAGCAAAGTTCTTTTCTGCAAGTAACAGAGATTTAGCTTTAGTTGTGATCCAAGTATCGCTAGTCGCACTTAATATTGAATCGGGAGCAGAGATGCGAAGTTCATTATGTACTTTTCGTACACCATCAAGGTTTCTTATGATTTCTGCAGCTTCATTTTTTAGTTGATTATTTGGAGTCTGGCCAACTAACAAAACAATTCGATTATAACTAATGACGTTAATACTCGAACTTTCCTTTAGCTCTATATTACGACCTAAATATCGAAGGGCTCTGAGTTCAATGGATTGGTCGTCAACATATGCCCCGGAAGTTCTTCTGTCAGCAGCCATATCACTGCCAACAATGGCCGTTGTTGCTACGGCTGCGAGACAACCACTTAAGAAAGGAATAAAAAGGGCTACTATTAATAATCTTTTAAACATTATCACCACCAAATAAACGGTTATCAATTAAATCACACAGTGAATGAATCACCAATATATGTACTTCTTGGATACGTGCAGTTGATGGTGATGGGACTCTAATCTCAACATCAGTTGAGCTAAGAAGTCCGGCCATCTCTCCACCATCACGCCCTGTTAAAGCGATAATCAACATGTCGCGAGAAAGTGCCGCTTTAATTGCTTCAACAACACTTTCTGAATTACCACTTGTTGATATTGCGAGCAATATGTCACCTTCCTGACCCAGAGCTTTAATTTGTTTAACAAATATCTGATTGTAATGGTAGTCGTTAGATACCGCAGTTATGGTATTCATGTCTGTAGTCAAAGCGATGGCTGGTAAACTTGGTCGTTCTCGCTCATATCGATTAATCATTTCAGAAGCAAAATGCATAGCATCTCCAGCTGAACCACCATTACCGCAGCTGAGTATCTTGTGCCCAGCAACCAAAGCATTCACCATCATATCCGCTGCGAGAGCAATAGATTCTGGCAGTGCATCAGCAGCATCGATTTTAGTTTGGATGCTTTCTGTAAAGATTTCTCGAATTCGTTCGAGCATATCCATTCGCTATTCTCCAATTGTAACCTTTTAAAAGTAAATTGTGATTGTGAAATTGTTAAAAAATATTTTTGATCCACTCAGCTTCAAGTTGATCACCCTTGTCTAATACCGCTACCAAATCAAATCGACAGGGAATTTTGTCCATCAATCGTCTTTGTTGTAAATAAGCTAAAGCTGCTCTGGTTAATCTTTTTTGCTTAGTTGGGGTAATTGAACCTAGTGCCCCGCCGAAGCGATCGGCTTTTCGTCTCCTGACTTCTACGAAGACAAGATATTCACCATCCATCATGATCAGGTCTAGTTCTCCGACACGAAAATTAACATTTTGTTCAACAAGCGTCAGACCTTTCTCTTTAAGTAAATTTGCAGCAAAAATTTCAGCTTCAAATCCCAGATCACGACTGGTTCTTTTCATATTCTAATTTCATAGTTGTGATTGATTGAGAGATAGACTGACAGATTTTATTCTTACTGGCTTGCCTTTTTTAAACTTTGCCCATGACAATTCGCGGTTAACATGACCAAATTCATCGACCGATAATTGCCCGGATAAACCATGCTTACGATACTGGGGAAAATTCTTTAATTTGCTGAGCTCAGGGATCAATGTAAAGAGATCATGTCCAAGTGCAAACAATCGAGCAGAATTCGATTCAGTGGCTTTGGGCCAGATTGAAGCGACCTGTTGTTTTTTATTTTGTATAAAGAAATCATCTGAGAGTAACCAGGGAATATCACAAAATAGGATGTTATTCAGATCACTGTCTAGCAGCGGTTCATTTTTACCACTATAAATACTTGATGTTGAGTAGACGGGTAAATCATGAGCAAAATAATAGTCTATAAAGGGTTTTATACTTCGAGCCTGTTTTACAGAAGCCTTAAAGAAAATAAAGTCAGCATCTTGTCTGCGTCGGGCTTCATGGTGAGCGCGCATTCTAAAAAGTTGTCGTAACTGGCTGAATCGCTCAATACTTTTATCAACTCCCAGTAATGCTTGAACAGCTCTTGATAAATCATCATCGGAGTTATAGTTAACAACCTGTTGTACAGAACCTCCGAGGCGTTCAAATTGAGTGGTGAATGCGTCTGAGGTGCGATTGCCTATTCCATTATTAGGCACCAACACTATGGCTCGTGTTAAGCCATCATCCCATGCTTTGCTAGCAGCCTGTATTGCTTCATCTTCAACGGGTAGCCCAAATTGATAAAAGTTATCAGCCATTGGTTTTTCGTCAGTTAATCGATTGATTGCCAGTACTGGAACAGGGTAGTACTCTTGATTCGATAGCTTTTGGACTAACTTTTTGTCCAGAGGACCAATTACGAAACTAGCGCCCTCATCAATCGCCTGTTGATAGAGTTCATTAATTTCGACATCACTACTGGTGTCATAAAAAACGATTTCTGGTCTGTCCTGTTTGCTCAATTGATAAATGGCGGTAAGAAATCCATCACGTACTTGTTTCGCTGAACTCGCCATACGTCCGTTTTCAGCAAGCAGCACAGCAATTTGGTCAGGTTGATAGGAGCGTGCTGCTTCAGCTCTAGCCATATCGATGGGTAATTGTTTATTGGCTGGATGATCATTAAATCGATTATGCCAAAACTCAAGCTTTTCCAGTAAAGTGTCAGGTTGATTAGCATATGTTTTTGCAAGATCAGCCAGTTCTAACCAACCATTGATGGTGTAACTGTTGAGACTATTTTGATAAACCTGAAGATTTTCAACCTGCATTAGAGCGATCCAGAGTAACTCAGTATTTTCATCAATTTCGAGTTGATCGATGAGTAGCTCTGCTAATTGTATACGCTGTAGCGCACTATCATAATGGTGTGTAAGAATACTGAGTAATTCCCCGTAGTCTCGATGATAGGCTATTTGCTGATGTTGTTTTAAAGAATCAGGTTGATTAATTTTACTGAATTGGGCTAATGCCTGTTGATGTCGTGAGGCAGAAAAAAGCGATTGCCCCATCAATAGATGATAAAACTGACCGCTGTCTGAATTTAGATTAGTCGTGCTAATACTATCAAGAACATTTAAAGCTTTATCGGTACGATGATTAATATAGAGAGATTCAGCGGCCAGTAATAACCAATCGGCCCTAGTTGAACCGCTAGTTTTTTTTGCTTTATTAAGATAGTTCTGCGCCTGAAGCGAATTTGGATCGGTATCCGTTTTTGGTGATGTGACACAACTCGACAATAAAAATAATGAAGCAAACAAGGGTAACAAGATCAGAGAATGACCTTTTAATTTTTTCAATATTTTCTTTAATAATTTCAGGTTATTCACATTTGAACTCGCTAAATCTCAAATCAGGCTGTATCGTACGGTTGTTAACCATCACTGGCTATTTATACGGGCTCTAGTATGACATCAAATATGACATCAAACACAGGCTTTTTGTATGTTGTTGCAACACCGATTGGAAATCTCTCTGATATTACAGAAAGAGCAAAACGTATTTTAACCGATGTTGATCTCATTGCCGCTGAAGATACTCGACATACTGGAAGCTTACTGAAACATCTAAACATCAGTAATAAGCTCATTTCCTTACATGATCACAATGAGCGCAGCCAGGCAGAAAAACTGATTGAACGATTAAAATCTGGAAAAAATATAGCCTTAGTCAGCGACGCCGGAACACCATTAATTAGTGACCCAGGCTATCATTTAGTACGAGAAGTGAGAGCGGCGGGTTACAAGGTCGTTCCAATTCCAGGAGCCTGCGCAATGATCGCAGCACTATCATCATCAGGTTTAGCCACCGACCGATTTGTGTTTGAAGGTTTCCTCCCATCAAAATCAGGAGCAAGAACAAAACAGCTAGAAGTCCTTAAAAATGAACCAAGAACCCTAGTGTTCTACGAATCAACACACAGAATAGTCGACAGCCTCACAGACATCAGAGACGTCTTCGGTGAAGATAGAACAGCCACCATAGCAAGAGAACTCACCAAAACATTTGAAACCATCCACACCGACACACTCGAAAATTTAGTCACTTGGATAAAAAATGACAGCAACCAAACAAGAGGTGAATTCGTACTGGTGATATCAGGCAATGAGCAAGCACTATCAGCCGACGAATCAAACGCCGATAGAATGGTCGATATCCTAAGCAAGAAACTACCCCTCACACAGGCCACCTCAGTAGTAGCAGAAATAACCGGTGAACGAAAAAAACCACTCTATCAAAGAGCACTGGAAAGAAAAAATAAATAGCACGCTTTCATGAGCTAATCGCCATATCACCAAGACAATCACTCAGAACATAAAATATATATCGACAACTTAGCTGAGCGAAACACGAACACTCAAAATCAGCATCCTCTTAAGCATACGAATCCAAGAATTCAAAACAAACCCAAGAATTCAAAACCTGTATCAGCCCCTCCTGTATTTCAGGGGTCTCTGAGCCATGGATGGCGAAGCGAAGCGTACAGGGATGTATTCACAGCGCCCCCAGAAATACAGGAGGGGCTGATACAGGTTGTCATACCCATAATTAGGAAACATTAATCTAATGTTGGTTGTTATCACCAAAAAATAAGTGTAGTGTCCCACACCAAGAAGCTGGCCAGACAATCGCTGTTAATTATAAACTGCTTGCAGACAATAATTAGTGGAGGAAAGTCCGGACTTCAAAGGGCAGGGTGCCAGGTAACGCCTGGAAGACGTGAGTCTATGGAAAGTGCCACAGAAAATATACCGCCGCGACTTTTTTAAAGTAACGGTAAGGGTGAAATGGTGCGGTAAGAGCGCACCGCTCTGGTGGCAACATCAGTGGCAGGGTAAACCCCACCTGAAGCAAGACCAAATAGGGATCCATTAGGCGTGGCCCACGCTGGATCCGGGTAGGTCGCATGAGGTCTGTGGTGACACAGATCCCAGATGAATGGTTGTCCAAGACAGAATCCGGCTTATCGGCCAGCTTCTTTTTATTAAATTCTCAAAAGGCAACAAAAAGTGAATGAACTCATCGCAGGCGTAGATGAAGTCGGTCGAGGACCATTGGCTGGTCCAGTAGTAACCGCCGCTGTAATTCTCGACCCTAATAAGCCAATCGAAGGACTGGCGGATTCAAAAAAGCTAAGCCACAAACGAAGAGTAGCGCTCAGTGAAGAAATCAAAGAAAAAGCACTCGCCTGGTCCTTAGGACGCTCTGAAATAGAAGAGATTGATCAGATCAACATCCTCCAAGCAACCATGGTAGCAATGCAAAGAGCCGTTGCGAGCTTAACTATCAAACCGACAAAAGTATTGGTCGATGGAAATCGCACTCCAGACTTCTCGATACCCGCGGAAGCGATTATCAAAGGTGATGGCAAAATTCCAGCCATAAGCGCCGCATCAATCATCGCAAAAGTAAGTCGTGACCAAGAAATGTGCGAAATGGACAAACAATTTCCAGGCTATGGCTTCGCCAGCCACAAAGGCTATGGAACAAAGCAGCACCTAGCCGCAATAGAACAGTTAGGAATCTGCGCAATCCACCGAAAAAGCTTCGCGCCAATAAAAAACAAACTGTGATGATGGATTAATGGTTTTAAGCCACTAAACGCCACTGAAGTAGGTGGAAGACCTGAAGTAATCAGCAGGTCTCTGAGGCATGGATGCCGAAGCGAAGTACCCGTGGGCATTTCACCCCCACGGATGGGTTCACGGCGCCCTGCAGATTACTTCAGGTCTACTACCTGCTGATATAGAAAGAACATAAATTAACCCTCCCGTTCACCTCGCATTGCCCTCCCCAATCTGCTAATCTCAACATAGAAATATCCTCCGATTTAACTAACCGTTAGCAGAAGTAAATGTCGCCGAAATTTATCCATTTACGTGTTCACACAGAATATTCAATGGTTGATGGCATCGTCCGCCAAAAGCCATTGATGAAGCACTGCGCCGAGCATAATATCCCCGCGATATCGATGACCGATCAGGGTAACATTTGTGGATTGGTAAAATTTTATCGAGCCGCGAATGCGAATGGAATTAAGCCTATTATTGGAGTTGATGCCTGGGTTCGTAGTGAACTGATGGGCAGTGAACTCTTTCGAGTTGTTTTTCTTTGTCAAAATTTAGTGGGATATAAAAACCTAACTCGTCTCATATCAAAATCTTATACCGATGGTCAACAACGCGGAATTCCTATCATCAATTTTGAATGGTTGACGGATTGTGCTGAGGGACTCATTGTCCTCTCAGGTGGCCGAGCGGGTGATATTGGTAAGTCTATCTTAGCCGGGAATCACCAGCAAGCCGCTGAGTGCTTAGGTCATTGGAATGCATTGTTCCACAATCGTTTTTATATCGAACTGCAAAGAACAGAGCGCGAAAATGAAGAAAGTTACATTCACGCAATTATTGGCCTTGCTCAGGGTTCCAAAACCCCAGTGGTGGCAACCAATGATGTACATTTTTTAAAGCAGGATGATTTTGGAGCACATGAAGCGAGAGTTTGTATCAATCAGGGGCGGGTGCTTAATGATTCACGCAGGCCAAAGGATTTTTCTGATCAGCAATATCTTAAATCCGAAGAGGAGATGTTGGCACTCTTTGAAGATATTCCAGAGGCATTAGAAAATTCAGTAGAGATTGCAAAGCGCTGCACTTTAGAGTTAGAACTAGGGAAAAACTTTTTACCGAATTACCCTGTACCTGACGGTCAAACTATCAATGAATATTTTGCAGAGCAATCATCCATAGGACTCAATAAAAGATTGGCTGAGTCATTTGATGTCAATGCAGACAACTATGCTGAAATTAAAAAGCCATATGATGAGCGGTTACAGGTAGAGCTGGATGTTATTAATGAAATGGGATTTCCTGGATACTTCCTCATTGTTGCCGACTTTATACGCTGGGCAAAAAATAACGGCATTCCGGTTGGTCCTGGTCGAGGTTCAGGTGCAGGTTCTATTGTCGCCTATGCACTAGAAATTACAGATATTGACCCACTGATTTATGGCCTTCTTTTTGAACGATTTTTGAATCCAGAACGTATATCAATGCCCGATTTTGATGTTGACTTCTGTATGGAAGGGCGCGATCGAGTCATTGAATATGTAGCAGAAAAATATGGTCGAGAGTCGGTTTCACAAATCATCACCTTTGGAACAATGGCAGCCAAGGCTGTAATTCGCGATGTGGGTCGAGTCTTGGATCATCCTTACGGCTTTGTTGATAAGGTGGCAAAACTGATCCCCTTTGACTTGGGAATCACGCTTCAAAAAGCCTACGACATGGAAGAAGAAATTCGCACGCGCTATGAAAGTGATGAGGACTTTATTGAGCTATGGGATCTAGCCATCAAGCTTGAAGGTGTCACTCGACATGCGGGCAAGCACGCTGGTGGCGTAGTGATTTCGCCCACATTATTGACGGACTTTACTCCACTTTATTGTGATGAATCGGGTGATAATTTAGTTTGTCAGTTTGACAAGGATGATGTTGAGTCTGTTGGACTGGTTAAGTTTGACTTTTTGGGATTGAAAACGCTTACGGTAATCGATTGGGCTGTGAACACTATCAATTTAAGTCGATTGGAAGCTGGTGAAGAGGCTATTGATATCACCAAGATTCCATTGGATGACGAACGTTGTTATAACCTACTCAAAAAAGCTAATACAACGGCAATATTCCAGCTGGAATCCTCCGGTATGAAAGGCTTGATTAAGAAACTTGCACCCAGTTGTTTCGAGGACATCATCGCACTTGTGGCATTGTATCGACCTGGCCCTTTGGGTTCAGGAATGGTCGATGATTTTGTCAATCGTAAACATGGCCGTTCTGCGGTCGACTATCCACATCCCGATCTAGAAGAGTGCTTGAAACCAACCTATGGAGTTATTCTCTATCAGGAACAGGTGATGCAAATTGCCCAAATACTGGCAGGTTATAGTCTCGGTGGTGCGGATATGTTGCGTCGTGCTATGGGTAAGAAAAAGCTTGAGGTGATGCAGCAGCAACGTGCTATTTTCAGTGAAGGTGCTGAAAATAGAGGAGTTGACCCTATCATCGCCAATCAAATTTTTGATTTGATGGAAAAGTTTGCTGAATACGGGTTTAACAAATCACACTCTGCTGCCTATGCAATGGTTTCATTTCAAACGGCCTGGTTAAAAACCCATTACCCAGCAGCATTTATGGCGGCAGCCATGTCTGCAGATATGGATAATACCGACAAGGTAGTGACATTAGTGGACGATTGCTATGTTAATAAAATAAAAATAATTCCTCCGGACGTAAACAAAGGCCAATACCGCTTTACGGTTTTAGATGATCGAGAAATTGTTTATGGAATTGGTGCCATCAAAGGTGTAGGTGAAGGCGCTATTGAAGGTATTGTCAATGAGCGAGAAAATGGTCCCTATCTAAATCTTTATGACTTTTGTAATCGAATTGATCTGAAAAAATCAAATCGACGAGTGCTCGACAGTCTCATTAAAGCGGGTGCACTAGATTCATTCGGTCAAACAAGAGCGGTACTAAATGCTAGTCTAGAAGATGCTATTCGATGCGCTGAACAACGCAAACGTGATGCCGAGAGGGGTCAAAATGATATGTTCGGTGGACCAGCCAGTGGTGCTGAAGATGAAACTACTGAAATAACGTATGCAGTTGCTCGAGATTGGAGTGAAGATCATAAGTTGATGTGCGAAAAAGAAACATTGGGTTTGTTTTTAACGGGTCACCCGATTGATCAATTTCTTAAAGAATTAAAGTCATTTACCCATTGTCGTCTAAAATATATTCAGCCAACGAATCGTGGACATTCGGTGATTGTCGCTGGTTTAGTCATCGCCATACGGATAATAAGAACCAAGGCCGGAAACCATATGGCAATTCTAACGCTTGATGATCGCAGTGGCCGTTTTGAAGCAATGTTATACACGGAAGCTTACGAGCAGTTCAACCAATATCTGGTCAAGGATAAAATATTGATTGTCGAAGGCGAAGTTAGTTTTGATGAGTTCAGCGATGGATTAAAGATGACCGTTCGTGATGTGATGGATATGCCCACTGCGAGGGAACGTTTCAGTAAAGGAATTCATCTGGATGTGGATCAAAATATGATAGAGGGTGACTTTGCTATGCAATTATCACGTTCATTGGAACCTTTTCGTGATGGAGCCTGTCCAATAAGACTAAACTACCAAAATGCCCAGGCTAAAGGTAGTTTGACGCTACCTGAAAACTGGAAAGTTTCTCCCACGGATGATTTATTGCATCGTTTAAAAGAATTACCAGGTTGTAATAAGATTGAAGTAAAATACCATTGATTACTGTATATTCTGAACATATGCATTACAATAGCGCAAATTTTATGAGAACAGAATTGACATGAAACTGAACTTTCTCGAATTCGAAAGACCGATTGCTGAACTTGAGGCGCAAATCGAAGAACTGCGTTTGCTCACCGATGATGCAGACATCAACATCAATGAAGAAATAGAGCGATTAAAAGCGAAGAGTGAAGAAAAAACCTCACAAATATTCTCAAAGCTCGACCCATGGCAAATCGCTCAACTTGCTCGTCATCCTCAGCGTCCATATACCCTTGATTATGTCAAAACAATTTGTACCGATTTTGATGAACTTTGTGGTGATCGCGCCTATGCGGATGATTATGCTCTCGTTGGCGGAATGGCGAGAATTGACGGAATTCCAGTGATGATTCTCGGTCATCACAAAGGTCGTGATACCAAAGAAAAAGTTAAGCGGAATTTTGGAATGCCAAGGCCTGAAGGATATCGCAAGGCTCTTCGGTTAATGAGAATGGCTGAAAAATTCAATCTACCCATCATCACTTTCATTGATACACCCGGAGCATATCCAGGTATTGGTGCTGAAGAGCGTGGTCAAAGTGAAGCTATTGCTACTAATTTGAAGGTGATGTGTGAGTTGAAAGTGCCTATTATTGCAACCGTTGTCGGTGAAGGCGGATCCGGTGGTGCATTGGCGATTGGTGTCGGTGACCGCGTTAACATGCTCCAGTTTAGTACCTATTCAGTTATTTCACCTGAAGGTTGTGCTTCAATTTTATGGAAGAGTTCAGAGTATGCTAAGGATGCAGCTCAGGCAATGGGCATTACCGCAAGCCGCTTAAAAGAACTCGAACTCATTGACAATATTATTCCTGAGCCACGGGGTGGAGCCCATCGCTCACCTACTGAGATAGCCAGTAATATTAAGTCGACCATCCTTGAACAATTGAATGAACTTAACGCATTGTCCACTGAAGAATTACTGGATCAGCGATATAAGCGTCTGATGTCGTTTGGTAATTTTCAATAAACCGAAACAATGAACATCAAAGATACACTGTCTGCATTTTTACAAAAAGCTAAAAGTGCAGGCTGTGAGCGACTGGTCATTGCATATTCTGGTGGACTAGATTCTCATGTTCTTCTTGCACAATTAATCGAAATTAATGCTAAAAATCCACCCGTTGATCAACTCCCTATTTCTGCAATATATATTAATCATAATATCCAACCCGCGTCCACGGATTGGGGCGATCATTGCCAATCAATTTGTGAAACCTTTTCTATCAGTTTTGAAGTGATTAATGTTCAAGCTTTGGCAAGTAAGGGTGAGAATCAGGAACAAAAGGCAAGGGAACACCGTTATCGTGCACTTGCAGCTAAACTTGAGTCCAATCATTGGCTTATCACAGCACAACATCAGAATGATCAGGCTGAGACTCTGCTGTTACAGTTACTGAGAGGCAGTGGCGTCGATGGTCTTGCTGCCATGCCCGCACAAAGAGTCCTTGGTCGAGGGCAACATCACCGTCCATTATTGAATATTTCACAACAAGAGATTCAAGAGTATGCACTTAACAATCATCTGAGCTGGATAGAAGATCCTTCAAATCAAGATGAACAGAACCGTAGAAATTATCTAAGAGCACGAATTATTCCAGCACTCCAGTCACTTTGGCCTGAGACTACAAAACAACTGAGTCGCTCGGCAAGTTGGATGGCAGAAACGCAGCAATTAATGACTGATATAGCTCAGACCGACTTGGATCTTTGTCTTGAGGGCGAAGAGAAAATCAATATTCTGGAATTAAATAAATTAAAATTTAGCCGACAAAAGAATCTACTGAGATACTGGTTCCATCAGAGAGGTTTTAATCGACCCGGAGAAGATAAGCTCAATATTATCTTTGAACAAGTGATTAATTCTGCAACCGATTCAAATCCTGAGCTCAATTGGCAGGGTTGCCTCATTCGGCGCTACCAACAATATCTATATCTCTATAGGGACTTACCAAAAAAACAAAAAAGTTGGCAAGTTGAGTGGGATGGTTTGAGTTCATTGACCATTGCTAAGCATTGGGGTTCGATTTCAGTGGCTGAGGAACTGGGCAAAGGGTTATCACTGAAATATAAAGGTGCGGACTTGCAGGTACAATCTCGAAAGGGTGGAGAGATTTGTCAACCTGTAGAGCGAGATCATCAAAGAGCTTTAAAGAAATTGTTCCATGAATATTCTGTACCCCCCTGGTATAGAGATGATTGGCCATTGATCTATTGTGACCAACAATTGGTTGCAGTTCCAGGGTTATTTGTTTGTAAAGGCTATGAGGCTTCGCCTGACGAAAAAGGCTTAGTGTTTAGCGTAGATCAAACCAACGTTTGTTGAAGATAAAGAATCACTTCGTCGGCAGGCATTGGACGTGATAAAAAGTATCCTTGACCATACTCAAAATTTTGTTCCTTGAGTATATTAAGTTGAGCTTCGGTCTCAATTCCTTCGGCAACCACTTCCATATTTAAACTCATCGCTAGCGTCTTGATGGTACTGATGATAGCCATATTTTCTTCGCGCTTTTCCATTTCGCTAACAAATGATCGATCGACCTTGAGAACATCAATTGGGAATTGATGTAAGTAACTGAGCGATGAATAACCGGTACCAAAATCATCGAGTAATATTTTTATGCCAGCTTCTGAATAGCGCTGTAGTATGTCTCGAGCGGCTTCAAAATTGTCAATAAGTACAGATTCAGTCACTTCAAGTCTCAACAGGTCAATTGAAAAATCCGTAGCCTGAATGATTTGCATCGTGTCTTTAAACAGTTCAGGTTGAGCGAGTTGTTTGGTCGATAGGTTAACACTGATCATCATGTTTTTCAGTTTCGGATCTGACTTTTGCCATTGTCGTGTCTGTCGAAGTGCAGATTCCATAATAAATAAACCAATATCCAGTATTAGACCTGTTTCCTCAGCAATGGGTATAAAATCAACGGGGCTAATCCAACCCAGTTCTGGATGATACCAGCGAGCCAATGCTTCAAAGGCTACTGTTTTACCAGAGTTTAGATCAACAATGGGTTGATAATAGACGGACAACTGGTCTTTATCGAGCGCTCGACGGAGTTCGGACTCTATTCGAAGCCTCTTCATGGCCTTTAGATACATGGTGTCATTAAAGATTGTATATTGTGCTTTGCCCTGAGATTTTGCATGGTACATTGCGGTATCAGCGTCTCGTAATATATCGTCAGCATTTTTAGAATCATTAGTACTGAGGTTAATACCGATGCTTGCTGAAGTGAATACCAGGTTTTCATCGAGCTCAAAGGGATCTTGCAGCGAATCAGAGATTCTTTTGGCCACTGTAATTGCAGCCTTATCGATACTGACATCCATAAGCAAAATGGCAAATTCATCACCACCTAACCTTGCGACAGTATCTCCAGGACGGATGCAATCAAGGAGTCTATAGGCGATTTCTTTTAGTAATTGGTCGCCAGTATGATGGCCCAAACTATCGTTGATGATTTTAAATCGATCGAGGTCTAGAAACAGTACAGCAAAATGAGCAGTCTCATCGCGTTTAATTTTGTCAAAAGCCTGGTCTAATCGGTTTAGAAATAACGCTCTATTGGGTAAATGAGTGAGTGCATCATGGAAAGCATCATGTGCTAATTTATCTTCAATTATTTTTCGTTCGGCAATATTATCTTTGAGCTCTTCGTTGGCTTGGACCAATAATTTTGTTCGTTCATCGACTCGTTTTTCTAGTTGGTCATTTGCAAACTGTAGTTCCTTGTGAGCTTGAGCAAGTTCTAGTCTTGCTTTTCGTTTTTGTAACGATGCAGAGATATGTTGAGCGACATGTCCGAGCAGTACTCTTTCTTTGTCCTCATAAATATTTTTCTCGTCATAACTTTGTACGGCCAGTACACCCAGGGTATTGTCTGAATCATCCTTGAGTGGAACGCCGATCCAAGATAACGTTTTAATTCCAAATTTACTCTTGGGTAGAGTTTCATCCTTACGTGTTTTATTGTCTATGAGCAGTGCTTCACCAGACTCAAGGACCTGTTCTGTAATACCGCGTTTTTTAGTTGCGGTAAGAATCTCACGATCAGGTTGTTTGCGAGAATGTTGATCGACAAAGTATGGGAAGGTGATTTTGCGACCATCTGGTGCAAGTAGTGCAATATAGAAGTTTTTTGCATACATCAGGCGACTGATAATCTGGTGAACCTGTTTAAAGAATTGGTCAAGTTCAACGGAAGAGTTTGCAAGTTCTGCAATATTGAAAAATGCCTGCATTAGGCTTTCAGCATTACGCCGTTCAGTCACTTCATCTTCGAGTTCTTCATTAATCGATGCTAGTTCAACGGTGCGTTCCTGAACTCGGTTTTCTAATTCAGAATTAGCCTTATGAAGGGCTTCATCGATCTGTTTTCTAGAGAGAGCCGTGGCGACATGTTGCGAGACAAAGGATAGTAGTTCGATATCTTTATTCTTGTAACGTACATTTGGGTCATAGGATTGAGTGACTAAAGCGCCCAATATTTCGTCACCAGCCTGTAGTGGAAACCCTAACCACTCATGACATGATTCGCCTAAATCGTTTATTTCACCT
Source organism: Gammaproteobacteria bacterium (assembly GCA_030589945.1). GTDB lineage: Bacteria > Pseudomonadota > Gammaproteobacteria > Enterobacterales. The sequence continues at coordinate 43,080 of JAUUZN010000007.1, forward strand.
TGTTCCTCTAATCGGTTCATCAGATCAGTATCAGCATGCAACATTTCACCTGTTCTGAGCATATATCCGGTGAGTGTCATACTGAGTGTTTCAAGGGGAAGTTTAGCAAGTTCTTTTACATTAATATCGGAAGCAATATCGACCATGTAAGGAAAACTGACAGATTGCAAACCCTCATCATAGAGCGCAATAAAAAAGTTCTCAGCATAGGTTAGGCTGGCAATGATTTGATGAATTTCGCTGAAAAAATGATTCATATCAACAGCGGTATGTGCCTGCTCAGAAATTCGATAAAGAGCAGCATTAATATCGTTTGATTCTCTTTCGGAGGATGTGACTTTTTCTTTCAGGTAGGCATTCGCTATGGAGAGAGATGGTTTTTTTCCATTCTCACTTGCAAGAGTTAGTTTGCCTGTGTCTTTTTTTTTGATAGTTTTATATGTCTCGTTGATATTTTTCAGGATCAGTCGTATCACTGACTATCAATGGTTCTGTTATTATAATTATAGTTCTTGTTCTTGTTATAAGTTATGTCGGCCGCTCAACATAGTTCTTTATAAATAATAGTTCAAAATTGCTATTTTACTAGATTTAACATTAATTTATGAGATGTCGGAAAAAATACCGAATTTCATCCTCTTTTGCCTGTGCATCTTTGTAGCCTAATTCGATGAGTCTGCGACAGTATCCTTTTTCAAAAAGCAAATAACTGAGTACATTGGTTCCTTTTTCACTGTCTATGCCTAATCTTCTAAGGAAAAATGCTGCGCTGTTGGGTAATTCACCAGCACATTCGGCAGCAATCTCACCGAGATGTTGAGAGGGTGCAATGACCAATGTCTCTACTTTTTTTAAGTCTAAATCAACCTGTTTGAGCAAATGCTCAGGTATATTGTCTAAAGTATCGTTAATTCTATGCAGCCGCTCAAGATCAGAATCGAGTGAATCAATAAACACACTGTCAAGAACGTGTCCTGCAATATGAGCTGCACTCGGGGATTGGCTTTTATCAAAACAAATATAACTCGGTTCTTCAGGGGTAGGGTCAAGACCAATAATGGCGACTTTATCTGCTCCCAAATGGAGAGCCGGACTGATGGGTGATAAAAATCCGACACTACCATCACCAAAGTATTGATGATTCAGAGCAACTGCAGGAAAAACAATGGGGATTGCCGATGAAGCCATAAGGTGATTAAGATGGATGTTGTCTCTGAGCCCCATTCTCCGATGACGCTGCCAGTCTTCTATATCAGGGTGCCCCTGATAAAAACTATAAGAACCTCCATCACTATAATCTGAGCAGGTTACACAGAGAGCATGTAGCAACCCTTCGCTAATAAGTTCCTGTAATCGTCCAAATGGAATGACTTCGCGTAGCAAATTTCGCAGGGGTAAATTATTTAATAGTGCCGAATAACGAGAGCCTTTTCGGCCAGATAGTAGGTGCCATGCGAAACGCATCGATTGAGATAAAAGACCTGAATAGTCCGAACGAAATACTTTATCAACACTAAAGTTAGACCAAACAGACTCAAGTCGTCTTAGTCCAATTCTGTATTGTCCAGCATAGCAGGCGAGGATGGTTGCGTTAATAGCGCCGGCTGATGAGCCACAAAAGATAGGGAAAGGATTATGACAACCCCGGGGTATTTGTTGATAAATGGCTTTGAGAACTCCGACCTGATATGCGGCTCTTGCACCACCACCTGATAGTATAATGCCGGTTTTTGGAGCTGTAATCGTCGTCATTAGTAGTAAAGCCAATTCGATTGCCAAGCTTTCACAACTCTTTGTGAATAATAGTCTCTTGGATAGCTTCCATGATAACGAGCCAGTGCAGTGATTATTTCTTGTCGTTCACGTTTCATGTAGATCGCTAAAATCGCACAGCCGTATTTCAAATTGGTTTCAATATTAAAAAGGTTGTCGTTTTTTCTGCCTATGGCATCGATCCAAAATGGCATGATTTGCATTAAACCTCGAGCACCTACTTTTGACAGAGCAAATCGATCGAAATTGCTTTCTGTTTGTATCAGGCCAAGCACCATCTGGGGGTTAAGGTTATTTCGGGTCGCTTCTTTGTGAACCAGTGCGAGTAGTTCAAGACGCTCATTTTCAGGTATATGGGGGGCACGTTTTTCGAGTCTATAGCTCATATCTTTAAGCCAAACTTCTGCTGCAAATCGATCTTGAAATTGGTTGGCGTCAGCTATGGCTTCTTTCAGTTGTTGTTTGAATTGTTCGTCCGGTATTTCTTGCTGAGGTTCTTTTGATTGCTCAAGAACGGATTGTGCTAGGACGGGTTGATCTAGGAACAGGCTGATAACAGTATAGCTAAACAGAATAAGAGAAACCCGAAAAGCTATGCTACTTGAGCAGCACTGAGCAGTCATTACTGGTCGAGTATGTTTTTTAAGAAATCGATCAATTGATCGAATGGAACTGATTCAGCATCCCGAGATGTTCGGTGTTTATATTCAGCTTCATTTGAGTCTATTCCACGTTCACTAACAATGACACGATGGGGTATACCGATGAGTTCTGAATCAGCAAACATAACTCCAGGTCTTTCTTTGCGGTCATCAAACAAAACCTCAATGCCTAAATCGGTTAACTCTTGATAGATTTTTTCACACTGTTCTTTGACTCGATGAGCTCGGTGCATATTCATGGGAAGTAATGCTACTTGAAATGGTGCAATGCTGTCAGGCCAAATGATTCCCCAATCATCATGATTTTGTTCAATGGCGGCAGCCACAATTCGTGTAATACCAATGCCATAACATCCCATGGTCATATTAACAGCCTTGCCATTTTCATTGAGTACAGTGGCTTTCATTTTCTCACTGTACTTGGTGCCTAGTTGAAAAATGTGGCCTACTTCAATACCGCGTTTGATGGTGAGTTTCCCTTTGCCATCTGGCGAATAGTCACCTTCAACAATATTGCGTAAGTCGGTAACTTCAAATGGGTCAGCGTCACGATACCAATTAACACCTTTCAAGTGATAATCATTTTTATTTGCGCCACAGACAAAATCACTCAGTTGTGCGGCATCATGATCGACGACCATCGGTAGTGGACACTTAACCACGCCAAGAGAACCAGGTGCAGCCCCCATTGCAGTGATTATTTCTTCATCATTAGCAAATTCTATGGGGCTAGCGACAAGCGCATGAGTTGCTGCTTTAATTTCATTGAGTTGGTGATCACCTCTCAAGATGAGGGCGATAAGTGGATGTTCATCTTCATTTGCACCTTTAACAATGAGTGTTTTAACTCCCTGATTGGCTTCAATCTTTAAAAAATCACAAAGTTGATCCATGGTGCGGATATTGGGAGTTTGGATTTCTTCGAGCTCTTCAGTTGCTTCCGCTCGTTCGCCACACTTCAGACTGGTTGCTTTTTCAACATTTGCTGCGTACTCACTGCCATCAGAAAAAGCAATCGCATCTTCACCGGATTCTGCCAAAACATGAAACTCATGTGAACCGGTTCCACCAATTGATCCCGTATCTGCTAAAACAGCACGATAATTAAGGCCAATACGGTCAAAAATGCGACAGTAGGCATCAAACATTATTTGGTAAGTCTTCTCGAGGCACTCATTGTCTAGATGGAATGTGTAAGCATCTTTCATAATGAATTCACGTGAACGCATCACCCCAAAGCGTGGTCGAACTTCATCTCTGAATTTCGTTTGTATTTGATAAAAACTAGCAGGGAGTTGCTTGTAGGAGCGAACTTCGTCTCGTGCAATATCAGTGATGAGCTCTTCATGGGTCGGCCCGAGACAAAAGTCTCTCTGATGGCGATCGGTGAAGCGTAGCAATTCCGAGTCATATTCTTCCCAACGGCCCGACTCTTGCCAAAGCTCAGCGGGTTGTACCACTGGCATCAGTAGCTCAATGGCGCCTGCTCGGTTCATTTCTTCTCGAACGATATTCTCGATCTTTCTTATCACTTTTAAACCCGTTGGCAACCAGCTATAGAGACCTGAAGCCACTTTTCTAATCATTCCTGCGCGGAACATCAATTGGTGACTGATAATCTCAGCATCGTTTGGAGTTTCTCTTCTGGTAGCGAGTAGGTACTGACTGACTTTCATAGTTTTAAATTCTTCTTTAAAAGGGTTTGGATATACACTGGTCGATATTCTATCAGTGAGTGAATAACCGCGCCAGACGTAGAATCGATATATATTCAAATCTGACTAGAATATGGACTTAACTTGGGCACTTCAGGTAGAATAGCGCGCCTTAGAGGTATAGAGTTTTATATTGGAGTATCTGACAATGCCAATCTACGAATATAAGTGCAAAGCTTGCACCCACAAATTCGATAAATTACAAAAGCTAAATGATCCACCACTGACAGATTGCCCAGATTGTGGCAAGTCAGAGTTGGTTAAATTGGTATCCGCTGCAGGGTTTCGCCTAAAGGGCACGGGCTGGTATGAGACGGACTTTAAAAACTCTGGTAGTAAGAAAAATACTTCATCAGCTGATGGTGCATCGAGTCAATCTTCTGGTCGTTCATCAGGCTCTTCATCATCTAACAAAAAATCTTCATCCAATCTAGACAAGTAAGGTAATTAGTTATGCGCAGTCATTACTGTGGTCTTCTCAATGCTGAATCAGTTGATTCTTTATCTAATGAAACAATCACTCTTTGTGGTTGGGTTAATCGCCGGCGGGATTTGGGTGGTCTAATCTTTGTTCAGGTCCGTGATCGTACCGGTATTATCCAGGTTGTCTTTGAACCCGATAATGCTGATTTATTTAAGCAGTCCGAAATGCTTAGGAATGAATTTGTTGTTAAAGTCGAAGGATCTTTGAGAGCCCGCCCTAAAGATATGATCAACAAAGACATGATAACGGGTGAGATAGAAATAGTTGCGACGAACTTAACGGTCCTCAATAAATCTGAACCTCCCGTGGTTCCCGTAGACGGGCATCAAAATGTTTCGGAAGAATTACGACTCAAATATCGTTACCTCGATTTACGCCGTCCTGAAATGCAACAGCAACTATTGATTCGTGCCAAGGTTACCAAAGCACTGAGGGATCATTTGGATGAAGATGGTTTTACAGATATTGAAACACCGTTTTTAACAAAGGCTACGCCTGAGGGTGCAAGAGATTATTTGGTGCCGAGTCGCGTCCATCCAAATAACTTTTACGCCTTGCCACAATCGCCTCAGTTATTTAAACAGCTACTGATGATGTCAGGGTTTGATCGATACTATCAAATTGTGCGTTGTTTCAGAGATGAAGACTTACGTGCAGATCGACAACCTGAATTTACTCAATTAGATATTGAGGCTTCCTTTATAGATGAAGACACGATTATGTCTGCGACTGAGACAATGATCTGTAAAGTCTTTAAATCTGTTTTGGGTGAAGAATTACCCGCACCTTTCTTGAGAATGCCTCACTCTGAAGCAATGGAGCGTTATGGTTCTGATAAACCTGATCTTCGCATGGATATGGAATTAATCACTGTTGATGATCTCGTTGCAGAGGTTGATTTTAAAGTCTTTAATGCACCGGCCAATGATGAAAATGGACGTGTTGCATTGCTTTGCGTTAAGGGTAAAGCAACAGAAATAAGTCGTAAAAAAATCGACGAGTACACGGCCTATGTTAGCCGATACGGTGCCCGGGGTCTTGCATGGATTAAAGTTAACGATCGCGAAGCAGGATTAGAAGGATTGCAATCGCCAATCGTGAAGTTTTTAACAGCCGAAGCCGCAGAAGCTATCTTAAAGCGTTGTGGCGCAGAATCTGGAGACATTCTCTTCTTTGCTGCAGATAAGTCAAACGTTGTTGCCGATGCCTTGGGTAATTTAAGACTGAAACTGGGTAAAGATTTCGAACTGATGAGCAATGAATGGTGTCCTCTTTGGGTTGTAGATTTCCCCATGTTTGAAGAAATTGAAGGTGGGCTTCACGCCCTTCATCACCCATTTACAGCGCCTCAGGTTAATACCATTGAAGAATTACAGTCAAATCCGTCAAAGGTTTTGTCGAAAGCCTACGATATGGTTCTAAACGGTACTGAACTCGGTGGTGGCTCTATTCGTATTCATGATCAAGCCATGCAGTCTGCTGTTTTTGAATTATTGGGTATTGCTGAAGAAGAACAACAAAGTAAATTTGGATTTTTACTTGAAGCCTTAAAATATGGCTGCCCTCCGCATGGTGGAATTGCATTCGGGCTCGATCGTTTAGTCATGCTGATGACCGGTTCAAGTTCTATACGAGACGTTATTGCTTTCCCAAAAACGACCAATGCAAGTTGTCTGTTGACTGATGCACCCGCTAAAGTCTCAGAAGCGCAGCTCAATGAATTGAAGCTACAGCTTGAACAGGTGGGTGGCGAAGATTCAGAGTGAGCGAAGGTACATTAAAAATAGTGTTTGATAATATTTGATATCATTCCATAAGAAAACAATAATAGAACAATCAATTTAGCGGAGAAAAAATAATGGCAGGTCATAGTAAATGGGCAAATATCCAACATCGGAAAAAAGCTCAGGATGCTAAACGAGGTAAACTTTTTACTAAGTTGATTCGTGAAATTGTCGTTGCAGCTCGATTGGGTGGCGGTGATGTTGATGCGAATCCTAGTTTACGTGCAATTATCGATAAATCACTTTCTGCAAATATGACACGCGATACCATTGAACGAGCTGTAAAACGTGGCGCAGGTGGCACAGAGGATGATAATGTTGAAGAATTGGTCTATGAAGGATATGGACCGGGTGGTGTTGCCGTACTTGTAGAATGCTTGACTGATAATCGTAATCGAACTGTTGCTGAAGTTCGATACGCCTTTACAAAATCCGGTGGTAATTTAGGTACCGATGGTTCGGTAGCCTACATGTTTAAAAAATGTGGACAGATCATCTATGCACCCGGTGCTGATGAAGAACAATTAATGGATGTTGCACTTGAATCGGGTGCTGAAGACATCATTGCACATGAAGATGGTTCCTTTGAAGTTATCACTTCTGTTGAATCTTTTGGTGAGGTTAAGGATGCACTCGATGCCGCTAAGTTTGAATCAGTGAATGCTGAACTGACTCGATTACCTGAAAATACTTCAGAGCTTGACACCTCTTCAGCTGAAAAATTATTACGTCTTGTGGATAATTTAGAAGATCTCGATGACACTCAGGACGTTTTCCATAATGCTGAAATACCAGAAGAAGTTCTGGCGGCGATGGACTGAGGTAAACCTTGACCGTTATCTTAGGAATTGATCCTGGTTCTCGTACCACCGGATACGGGGTTATTCGCGTTGAAGGTCAAAAACAATTCTATTTAGACAGTGGTTGTATCCGTGTGGTCGCACCCAATAAAAGTATGCCACTGGCTGAACGACTGCGCATTATCTTTGATGGCATATCCAATGTTATTTCAGACTTCCACCCTGACGAAGTGGCCATTGAACAGGTTTTTATGGCTCGCAATGCAGATTCTGCTTTGAAATTAGGTCAGGCAAGGGGAGTTGCTATGGTTGCTGCCTCTGTTCATGCCATTGAGGTTGCTGAGTATTCTGCTTTACAAATTAAAAAGTCGGTGGTGGGTACTGGTCGAGCCGATAAATCACAGGTTCAGCATATGGTTAAATCTATTCTTCGATTATCAGGAACGCCTCAAGCAGACGCTGCTGATGCACTTGCTGTCGCTCTTTGTCATGCTAACACTAGAAGTAGCCTAGCCGCTTTTGCACGAGGTGGCGCTGTAGAACGCCGACGCTAAAAAATCATCAAGAAGACTGTCTAAAGAATGTAACTGCCATGATTGACGATGCGCTCAATCCTTCAAAATCGGTTGCAATAATCTCAATGTTAATGGAGTCAGAATGAGTTTCAGGCGGATGAAATGAAAACGTTCGAGTCATCCGATCAAACTTTACCCATCCAGGCAAATTCTCTCCCGATTCAAGTGTGGCGTGAAATTTCAAAGCATCACCAATATCGGGATCAACAAAGGTACATTCGCTAATACTGAATTTGGATATTGTACCCACTGGCATGTTTAAATCTGGAATGGTGGCCATGAGTTCTGGAGGAGAATTACCTTGAGATTTTTGTACTTCAATCTTATTGTAATGGCCGACTTTCCAAGCAATAAAGAACAGCGCAAAAGCTAAAATTAGATTACTGGCAATGAAGGCACTAACGCCAAGATCATAATATTGAACGCCTATGTAGATAAATATTCCGTAGAGCAGATCGCCAAATCGATAGAAGAAGGTTTCAATGGTGGTCTTGCCTAAATATTTAAGTTTTCTGGGTACCGGTAAAAATAAGGCATGTCGAGTGGTATTTTGGACGGAGTAATTGGCACTATTTTCTAAAGTCATTGCTAGGCGTATTAATGCAAAGACAGGAAAGAACAGCATCATGCCATAGCCAATGATCATTATCACTGGTAACACCAGTACCGTTCCGCGAATTCCTATCCATTTAAATAGCCTTGAAACGACAAAGAGTTGTAGCAAAAAGCTTCCCAAGGTAATCCATGAATAATAGCTAGAATAAAATTGACCCTGCCAAGAACTAACACTGGTAATGACACCTTCGCTTAACAGTGCCTTACTATGCTCATCCACCAGTCTTGCGAGAATATATTCACCGGTAGAATTGACGAATATTAATATCACTACAAAAAGTGCTATTAACAATAAATAGTTACTTTTAAAGACTACTGAAAACCCATCAAGCCATTTATTGGATGATTCTTCATGGTGAAGAGGTGCGTCATTGCTAGCGATATTTGGAATCGTACCATTAATTAAACTAGTAATATAAACGGTGATGAGTAACAGGGCGGCAGCTAATGCCATGACACCGGTGATACCAAAAATTGGTAAGATAGGTCCTGCAATGCGAGAACCTAACCAGGCGCCAAAGGTAGCGCCTACGGCTAATATTACAAATAACCGCTGCCCACATCGTACGTTATAGGAGTCTGCTGCAAAGGCCCAAAATTGTGCAACAACCATGACACTGAAAATTCCTAGCCAAATATAGAAGGCCATACCCACATTGATATTAAGATATTGACCAATGGCAAAAAGAGCTAGGTTTGAAATAAAGAATAAAAGTACACGATTGATGATGGTACTTCGGACTTCACTGTCAGCGTACTTATGATAGAGGACCGAGAAAAATGGGATGATGAGCATTAGCAAACCAGCCTGAATGGCTGTGGCATAACTTTTAAACTCAGCTCCACCATAGGCGAGAATTAGAGGCTCACGAATGACCTTTAATAGGTAGTAGGCAGCCATTAAAAGTGAGGCGTTGAGAGTCAGTAAAACACAGCTTTTTCCTTCGCCCGGTCGAACAACACTAATTAGATTTAGAAGACGTTCGTACCAATTGTGATTTTGCGAATCCCCAACAGACATCTTGTTCCCTTTAGAATGACCAGTTAATCGTAAAAATAATAGCACAAATACTACCAATCACAACGATACTTATTCAAGCATAGAATAATTGTGGATGTAGCGAAATGTTTCAAATCGGTCAGATTGAAATGAAATCTAACACCTTCAGTGTACGAATTTAGTTTAAAGCCGCTCAGCAATTCGCTACACTCATTATCCAAAGGTTCATTCAGGGTAAATCTTATAAAATGATTGGTCGAATTCGTGGCATTCTTGTAGAAAATGAGGCACCAATCTTATTAATTGAGGCCGCAGGTGTAGGTTATGAAGTTCAGGCACCGCTGGGGACCTGCTGTGATTTAACCAATATTGGCGATGAAGTCATTTTGCACACTCATTTGAGTGTCAGTGAAAATGCACATCAACTGTATGGGTTTATTAGTTTAAGAGATCGAAGTTTATTTCGTAGTTTGATAAAGATTAGCGGCGTGGGGCCTAAGCTTGGGCTCGCAATTCTATCCGGCATGGCGCCGGATCAATTTTTTAGCTGTATTCAAGGTGGTGAAGTTTCACAGTTGGTGAAAATCGCCGGTGTCGGTAAAAAGACCGCGGAACGATTGATCATTGAATTGAAGGATAAGTTGAAAGGATTTGAATCAACCAGCGCCAATACTAATCAATCACATGGGCAGGATCCTTCAAAGGTATCCATTCATGCTGTAATGACAGAGGTACAATCTGCCTTGATGTCATTGGGCTATAGGTCACATGATGCAGAAAGGGTGGTCTCTCGTTTGGCAGAAGAACATGACTTTGTAACCACCCCAAGTTCTGAACTTATCAGGCTTGCTCTGAAAGGTAGCGTAGTATGATTGAATCTGATCGACTGATATCAGCCGCAGACACTGGACAGGAAGAGGTTATAGACCGCGCAATACGTCCAACGAAACTCTCAGATTATCGAGGCCAGCCTCAGGTTCAAGAGCAGATGGGGGTGTTCATACAGGCCGCGAAGCAACGACATGAAGCCCTTGACCATCTACTTATATTTGGACCTCCGGGGCTTGGTAAAACAACATTAGCAAATATTGTCGCCAACGAGATGGATGTCAATATTAGGCATACTTCGGGACCAGTATTAGAAAAAGCGGGTGACTTGGCCGCATTACTAACCAATCTTGAGGCTAATGATGTTCTCTTTATTGATGAAATCCACCGCCTCAGTGCGGTGGTCGAAGAGATTCTTTATCCAGCTCTTGAAGACTATCAGCTCGACATTATGATTGGTGAAGGTCCTGCTGCACGTTCGATTAAACTCGATTTACAACCTTTTACACTTGTTGGAGCGACCACAAGAGCTGGACTACTCACGTCTCCTTTGCGAGATCGATTTGGTATTGTCCAACGCCTCGAATTTTATAATGTTAAAGATCTCACGGCCATTGTGTTGCGCTCGGGAAGAATTCTCAAACTATCGATTGATGAAAAGGGCGCTACAGAAATTGCAAAACGTTCAAGAGGGACGCCTCGAATTGCAAATCGTCTTTTACGTCGAGTTAGAGATTTTGCAGAGGTTAAGGCCGATGGAGATATAACTAATCAGGTGGCGAACGATGCATTGGA
>JAUUZN010000216.1 GCA_030589945.1 Gammaproteobacteria bacterium
AGCACTGGTGGCGATATTTTCTCAAAGGTTAATACTTTCGGGTCTCAGAGTAGGCGCCCTGATGGAGTTAGACTTTGAAGCTCCAATAGTAACCATTGAATGTGGTGGTTCTTCAGATCCTCAAGCCCATCAGCTCGCTACGACCGGTTTAACAAAATATTTTACAACTGATGATCTTTTTAAAGTTGATTTCGTGAATAACGCAATTAACACCGTTGACGTACATCGACACCCCACTCGTGTTGAGTTGGTGGGTGATGCATCAGTAGGATTTTCTCATCACCGACTTCCAACAACTGACGTGACGTTGCTAGCTGATCTTGAATCGAGAAATACGCAAATTACTGCAGCTGGAGAGTTTTTGGGTTGGTATGATCACACCGCAATACCACCATTAACTGCCACTGATGAGAACGGCGTTGAGCGGCTCAATGAGTTTCTTGATTTTAAAGATGGAAACATATTTACTAAGCAATCTATGCAATTTTTTATGGTAACCAGTATCATCGAAATTGCGACCAATGATTGCTTATTTTATGTCACAATTGAAAGCTAATTAGGGATTAAAAAATGACTGATAAGTACAATTCACTCTCTACCGAAGAACAACAGGTCATCCTGAGTAAGGGAACTGAGCAGCCCTTTACCGGTTTTTATAATGATTACACAGTGGCAGGATTATATACCTGCAAACAGTGTAATGCGCCACTTTATACATCAGAGCATAAGTTTATATCCACCTGTGGTTGGCCGAGTTTTGATGATGAAATTGAAGGCGCTATAAAACGTGAACCCGATTCCGATGGGCGTCGTACTGAAATTTTATGCGCAGAGTGCGATGGACATTTGGGGCATGTGTTCGAGGGTGAACATTTGACCGATCGGAACATCCGCCATTGTGTAAATTCTATCTCAATGAATTTTGTACCACGTGAAGATTAGCGACTGATTGCCTCTAAGAATTTTTTGTAACGCTGGTAAGCGTAAGGAATAAAACGAATCTTTTGGATGGGATCGACTGACAGCGTAATTGCAGCCATCGCATATTTATAGTCAGACATGACGAGCATCTTTTTCGTTTCACTGAGCAGTTGATCAAATTCTTTATCTCTGGCTTCTGTCGATTCGAAATCATCGTTATCGAGATAGTAATTGATCAGTCGGCCAATTTCTTCGTCGCCAAATTTGGGCTCAACAATTTTAAAATAGGGATAGTCAGCCTGTTGGTGTTCCATCACTGTCTCGGCAAACATGTTAGAAAAGTCATAGGTTTTATGATTTAAACAGGAAAACTCAAAATCAACCAGTTTGATTTGCCCATCATTGAGTTTCATGATGTTGCCGTGATAGGTGTCATTGTGACAGAAGGTGAGTTCACCCTTGGGCAAATAATCGAGAACTTTTTGCAATGTTTCAGGTTGATAGATTTCACGAAGTTCTAAACACATTTGTTGCTCATTTTCAGGAAAGCAATCTAGCTTTTCCTCGAGTACATGTTGGGCTAGTTGACCCCATTTCTTATGCAATAATTCAAACAGGTTTTCTTTGGGTAATACTGGCGGTGTTAGATGGTGGAATCGGTACAACTCATTGGCAATCTGCTTTTGAACTTCGGGGATGAATAATTCTTCGGCGTAGAGTGAACGGCCCTGATAAAATGCTTCGTAACGACAATGCTCGTCATAGTAAGGGCAGTGTGCGGCAATATTATGTTCACCCAATGTAAGAAAAACATTCTTTTCTACTTCGTAATCGAGGATCGCATTTTCTTTGCCTTCTAGTTGGCGATATAAGATTGCTACGGGGGTTACTTCCAATTTTGAACGTATGCCCATGGTGAAGGAAGAAAATCCCTTAGGTGCGTCAAAATCGAAATCATCTTTATTGAGGGATGCCCATTCAGGAAATAATTGCTGGCAATGTTGAAAGATTTTTTCTTCCACGTTTATATCAATCATGGTTATCGTTCTCTTTTATAGGCCTAATTCTGATATTTCACGATGAATTTCGCTGGGATCAGCACTGTTAAGTTCCAGTAGTTTTCGCAAATGAGTTATACAGTCGACATCAATATTTTTCCATACCATGGCCCAAAGTCCTGCATCAATGTGGTTAATATAGGCATGCATGATAATGTTAGTACCAACGCCCAATACCAGATCTATGGCATAAAGCTCGCCCAGCTGTGGCTCGACATCAGCAGGGGCTTTGATGAGTAGTCCTTTGAGCGAAATGTCAATGAGTTCACATGTCCAATGGTTGTCATTATGTTGTAATAAGACATTCGCTATAAAGTTGATCCTTTTGAACTGTCTTCGTTCAGAATCTGACATTATTCGTCCTCCAAGGTTCGATTTACTGCTTATAATGTGTATCGAAAGTGGTGCATTGAGTATAACGCAGTTCTTCTGCAAATAAAATTTTGTCACTGCTAAACAGAGAGACTAGAACCCTGTATAATCCAAGGCTGAATTTTATGAATATTCGCCACTGGAAAATGGGTAATATGTTAGAAAATAGTCTACAAAAATCACAGGACAAACAGGTTGTTATCTGGTTATTTTTGGTCGCGGCTGTTATTTTTTTGATGATACTCCTCGGAGGCACGACTCGCCTGACCCATTCAGGCCTGTCAATGGTAGACTGGAAACCCATCATGGGCATAATTCCTCCCATTACAGAATTAGATTGGCAGGAATCCTTTACGCTCTATCAATCCTTCCCAGAATATCAAAAAGTTAATTTGGGTATGACCCTTGAGGGTTATCAATCTATCTTTTATTTTGAGTATTTCCACAGACTTCTTGGTAGGCTAATAGGCCTCATCTTTCTGGTTCCTTTTTTGATATTTTGGTTTCGAGGTGCAATTCGTAAAAGCATGCTACCGCAGATGATCACCATGTTTATTCTCGGTGGATTACAAGGGGTATTAGGCTGGTACATGGTTAAAAGTGGCTTGGTGAATGATCCCCAAGTGAGCCAATATCGTCTAACGGCTCATCTCATTGCCGCCATTGCAATTTATAGCTATATCCTCTGGGTTGCTTTTGGCTTGGTCAAGGGCATCAATAAAAAAATTGTTGTGGCGGATGATAGTCTCTTTTATCCCGTTTATTATCAACGCAGTAAATACCTTATTGTTTTAATAATCTTGATGATCGCCTCTGGTGGTTTTGTTGCTGGAACAAAGGCCGGATTTGCATTTAATACCTTTCCTCTCATGGCGGGACAGTTCGTGCCTGAGGGGATGTACAGTCTGCAGCCTTTTTTCATTAATTGGTTTGAAAATATTACGACTATTCAATTCAATCATCGTTTAATTGCCTACTTATTATTAATATTAGTACCCATTTTTGCACTGAGTCTACATCATAAAGTTAAGGCTAAAGGCATACAAAGAGCCAGCGTACTAATCGTACTCATGCTACTTTTGCAAGTTAGTTTAGGCATCGCGACACTGCTTATGCATGTACCAGTATCAATAGCAGTGAGTCATCAGGGTGGAGCAGTACTGTTATTGAGTTTGATGATTTATCTGAGCCGAGCACTCGATGAGGGGTAATACTTGATTAAATTAAGCAAGCGTTTAAGGACAAGACAATCAATGACGAAAATCATG